>NZ_JARWAN010000025.1:0-53688 GCF_031451755.1 Vreelandella vilamensis
CGATACGTCGTTCGATAGCCTCAACGCGCCCACCATGCAGACGTAAAGCGCTAAATAATGGCCCTACCACTGCCGCGATGAATGAGGCGGGCTAACGCATCGCCTGACAGGCCCGAAATTGAGCGCTGGGGAGGCCGCAAAAAGTCTTGCATTTCATCGCTGCCTCGGTATCATACGCGCCACTTGCCCAGATGGCGGAATTGGTAGACGCGCTAGCTTCAGGTGCTAGTGTCCTTATGGACGTGGAGGTTCAAGTCCTCTTCTGGGCACCAATCATTGACGTAACAGCCCTTCTGTTTTATCGATTATTGGTGTCAACGCAAGGTTTGTGTTCGCCCAGGTGGCGGAATTGGTAGACGCGCTAGCTTCAGGTGCTAGTGACCGTATGGTCGTGGAGGTTCAAGTCCTCTCCTGGGCACCACGCGAACACAAATAGTGAAGAACTCTCTAAGATCGTATGTCTTATGCCCAGGTGGCGGAATTGGTAGACGCGCTAGCTTCAGGTGCTAGTGTCCGTATGGACGTGGAGGTTCAAGTCCTCTCCTGGGCACCAAGATATTTAGTCGCTCTTCGTTATCAATGCTTTCTTATTATTAATTCCTCCCTTTCAAACTGTTCTTTCGACTCATCCCCCCCACTATTACGATCACGCATAGAAAAACGCGACCATCCAGCGCCGCGCTTGTGATATCTATTTTTTGAGTTTATTGAAACCGTCCCGGCCGATTTGCTACTTGCTCGATAGCCCAACCCTGCGTTTGAACCGCCCCCTCTAGCGCCGATTCACGCGTGGTCGAAAGTTCATGGAAAAAGTCAAGCCCAGTGCGGGCTTCCACCTCGTCGATGGATACCAAGTAGTCGTCTAACGGCTCATTCCCCTGTACGTTCTGCGGCATGATAAAAGCCAGAGCCCTCGGGGACTCGGGGTGCGGTGAGACAATAATCTTGTAGAACGCTTCGGGTATCTCGACAAAGCCGACCCGGTTAAGCGCGTTATCCATAAAGTTTTCGGGATAAATCGGGCCTGTCACCACTTGCAGGCGATCATAACGTGGCGCGAAGTGATCCATTACCGCTTCTTCCAAACGCTGCCAAAGCTGTCGGTTTAAGTTTGGCCTCTGCGGCGACATGTTACTCATCAAAAACGTATCAACTTGCGCGCCACGCCCATGTACCGCGGCGATAGCGTAATTGGGCGCTAAATGGCCGCGATCATAACCGCTACCGGAGTAACTATCGGTGCCAATCGGCCAAAGAGTCCGCCAATCCGCCTTAAACCCGGGGCGAGAACCAATACTGGCATCGTCTACCGCTTCCACTTGATAGCTGACCCATAGCGCCCCCGCCCGCACATCGGACCACCCGACTAAATACCCCTCATTACGCAAAACACGATGAAACGAGGTCGGGGTCAAGCTTTCCCAGCTGGGCACTCCCATCCACGCATAGTCATCCCGATGCTGGCGCTCCTGATATTGCCAAAGCCCAGACCCCACCAGCACAAAAAGCAACGAAACGCCTACGCGGCGCCCTTGTCGACGCCAACGCAAAAACGACATACCCAAATGGCGACACTCCCTATGACGAAACAAAAAGACGCTATCACGAAACAACAAAATGTCTGGGACTTAGACACCCAGCATGAACTCACGTAAAACGATCGTTTGTTTCCTATCACCTAACGACGCAATATGCCTTACCATCCGAGCGAGAACATTGTCTCAAGGTCGTGGCGAGAATGAACCTGCATCGCATTGAGGGTTTCAGTGTCGCTAATCCCCTCAACGGTGTTTAAGCGTTCCGTCACCAGATCCGCCAGGCTTTCAAAATCGCGGGTGCGCGCAATGGCGACCAAATCGTAACGACCGCAGGTCGAATAGACTTCACTAATGCCTTCAACATCGGCTAAACGCTCTGCCACGGCCTTGACCTGGCCCTTCTCGGTATTGATTAGAATTACAGCATTTTGCATTTCACGACCTCACTTGCGCACAGGAAAGTTATCAAAAAAAGAAGCATTTTCAGAAGTATAACAGCGCCCTGCCAAGCCGCGTAACCTTGCAAGAAAGCCGTCTTTCGGATACCGCGCGTGGCGAATTGTCGCTACCACGCTAAGGTTATTCGCACTCTTAAGCGCCTTACGCTAACATAAGGTTGAACTCCGCTAAGCAGGTCTTGTCGGAGATTTGAAGAGGTGGAAAACCACCCGATCACCGTGACCAAACGTCAGACCGTGACAAGAAGGAGATATCATGGCTAATTATAGTCGTCGTGACTTTATGCGTAATAGCGTGCTTGGCCTTGCTGCTTTGCCGCTGGGTGCGGGCATCCTGTCGAAAACAGCTTTTGCCCAAGACCTGCCGCGCCTAGATCCGGCATCTAGCAACGCTCAAGCGCTTAATTACGTTGAAGTCGCCAGCGAAGCTAGCGATCACCCGGCTTATGAAGAAGGTGAACGCTGCGATAACTGCATGTTCTATACAGCAGAAAACCAAGGCTGCCAGCTATTCCCGCAGAACAGTGTTGAGCCGGCTGGTTGGTGCCAGTCCTGGACGTCAGCAGGTTAAAAATTAGCGCGAATATAACGCTAAACACAAAGAAGCCCGCCTATGCGGGCTTCTTTTTTTAAAAGCCTCGTGTTTAGAAAGCAAAAACCGTCATTTTCTCTCTTTATTCTTTTTGTTCCTGCGCATCTTCAACCGGCCAATGGTAACGACGCATAATACGTCCTTCTTGCAACGACACCAGCTGCACAGGGAATCCCCACAGCTGATGCAGATGACGCACCACCGGATAAACGCTACGCGCAAGCGGTCGGCGGCTGTCTTGAATATGATGCAAAATAAGCGAACGGTCGCCGCGAATCGCCGCTTTAACTACTTGAATATTGGGCTCGCGCACCGATAGCGCATACTGCGTCGCTAACGCCTCGCGCACACGGCGATAACCGCGCTCGTTATGAATGGCCGCTACATTCAGCATCTCTTCTTGGTCATCATCCACCACCATGAACAGTTTGAGATCGCGCATGACTTTGGGTGATAAAAACTGCTGAATAAACGATTCATCTTTAAAGTTACGCATGGCAAATTCCAACGTTTCTCGCCAAGAACTTCCCGCCATGTCCGGAAACCACTGGCGATCTTCTTCCGTTGGCGCTTCACAGATACGTTTGATGTCCATAAAGATCGCAAACCCCAGCGCATAGGGATTGATACCGCTGTAATAGGGACTATCAAAATCAGGTTGATAAATCACCGCCGCATGCGACTGCAAAAACTCCAGCATTAACCCTTCATCTACCTTCCCCTCATCGTATAAACGGTTCATCAGCGTATAGTGCCAAAAGCACGCCCAACCCTCGTTCATCACCTGGGTTTGCCGCTGAGGATAAAAATACTGCGCCAATTTACGGACGATACGCACAATTTCACGCTGCCAAGGCGCGAGAAGCGGCGCGTTTTTTTCGATGAAGTAAAGTAAATTTTCCTGCGGTTCCGGCGGGTATATGCCACCGGCGTGAAGTCCCAGCGGGTCGTCCTCCTGCGACAGCGAACCCGGCAGCGGCTCGCTGTCGTCGGGGGTATCCGGAATGGTTCGCCACAGCAGGTTCACCTGGGTTTGCAGATATGCTTCGCGCTCCCCTTGGCGCTTAGCCTCTTCTTGTGCAGAGATAGGCGATGGTCGTTTGTAGCGGTCCACACCGTAGTTCTGCAGGGCGTGACAGGCATCCAACAGCTGCTCGACCGCCGTCACGCCATGACGCTCTTCGCATTTGGCGATGTACTGACGCGCAAACACCAGGTAGTCGACGATGGAGTCTGCATCTGTCCACGTGCGAAACAGGTAATTCCCTTTAAAAAACGAATTGTGCCCGTAGCAGGCGTGGGCCATTACCAGCACCTGCATCATCAGCGTGTTCTCTTCCATGAGATAGGCAATGCACGGGTTGGAATTAATCACGAGTTCATACGCCAATCCCATTTGTCCGCGCTTGTACGCCTGCTCGACGGCCAAAAACTGCTTACCAAAGGACCAGTGGTGATAACCCACCGGCATGCCGACGCTGGCGTAAGCATCCATCATCTGCTCAGTGGTAATGATTTCCATCTGGTTGGGGTAGGTATCCAAACGATACTCGTCGGCAAGCTTTGCAAGCTCAGCGTCAAAGCGTTCCAACACGGCAAAATTCCAGTCAGAGCCGGTCGCGATGGGTCGGTGTTTGTTACTCCCAAGAGTACTCATCAAAACCTCCTTACCCAGCTTGGCTCAAGCGACGCTTGAATAGCTCGCGGAACACCGGGTAGATTTCACCCGCTTCGACAATCTTGCGCATGGCGAAACGCTCGGGAAATTGTGCTGCCACGTTTTCATACTCTTGCCACAAGGATTGATGGTCATGCGGCGTGATTTCGACGTAGGCGTAATACTGCAGTTGCGGCATTAACTCTTTGACCAGCAACTCGCGACAAGTGCCGGAATCATCGTCCCAATTATCGCCGTCGCTTGCTTGGGCCACATAAAGGTTCCACTGGTTCGGCGGGTAACGCGCTTCGACAATGTTGTTCACCAGCGTCAAGGCGCTAGACACGATAGTGCCCCCGGTTTCGCGGGAGTAGAAAAACTCCTCTTCACTGACCTCGCGAGCCGTGGTGTGGTGGCGCACAAACACCAGCTCCACTTTTTCGTAGTGTTTCTCCAAAAAGAGATACAGCAGCAAAAAAAAGCGCTTGGCGATATCTTTATGGTGTTGTGTCATCGAACCGGACACATCCATCACACAGAACATCACCGCTTTGCTGGAAGGCTGCGGCTGCGCTTGCAACTGGTGATAGCGCAAATCGTACGTGTCGATGAACGGCACGGCTTCAATGCGCTTTTTCAGCCGCTCGATTTCCGCTTTCAGCTCGCTGATCCGGGCCGGGTTGCGTAACGCCGGGTCTTTTCGCTCTTCTGCGGTTAGCGCCGCTTCTGCTTCTCTCAAGGCACGCTTAATCGGTGCGCGCATGGCGATACGCCGGGCGTAAGCCTCACGCATCGAGCGGGTAATGCTAATCCGCGACGGCACGCCCTCGCGCGCCAAGCCTGCCCGCACCATCTTGACCTCTTCCAACGATTTCAGCGGTTTGCGCTGCAGATGAGGCAGCTCCAAGCCATCAAAAACAAACTCCAGAAACTCTTCCCGGCTTAAGGTAAAAGCGAATTCGTCCATGCCTTCGCCCTGATTGGACGCCCCCCCTTCGCCTGCGCCACCACCGCCACCCTGACCGTCGGGGCGGCGAATTTTATCGCCCTCAACAAACTCTTTGTTGCCTGGCGCAACAACACGCCTCTCCCCGCCGTGCCCGTGCTGAAACACCGGCTCGGAGATATCTTTGGCGGGAATCGAAATCTTTTCGCCACGCTCCATATCGGTGATGGAACGACGATTAACTGCCTCCTCCACCGAGCGCTTGATATGCTTGCGATAACGCTCCAAAAAGCGCTGCCGGTTGACCGCACTCTTGTGCTTGGCGTTGGGGCGTCGATCAATAAAGTAGGTCATACGACCTCCTAAAACTGGCATCGAGCTTAAAACACGAAACCGCGTCTACTGCGATTTGCGTACACGCAGGTACCATTCGGAAAGCAGGCGCACCTGTTTTTCGGTGTAGCCGCGCTCTTTCATGCGTTCAACAAAATCTTCGTGTTTTTTCTGGTCGGATTTCGACGCCTTGGCGTTGAATGAAATCACCGGCAGCAGCTCTTCGGTGTTGGCGAACATCTTGTGCTCGATCACGCCTTTGAGTTTTTCATACGACTGCCAGCTCGGGTTCATGCCGTTGTTTTGCGCCCGCGCTCGCAGCACAAAGTTGACCACTTCGTGGCGGAAATCTTTGGGGTTGGAAATGCCCGCCGGCTTTTCGATTTTCTCCAGTTCTTCGTTAAGTGCCTGACGATCCAGCAGCTCGCCGGTTTCGGGGTCGCGGTACTCCTGGTCTTGAATCCAAAAATCAGCATAGACCACGTAGCGATCAAAAATATTCTGGCCATACTCGCTGTACGATTCCAAATACGCGGTTTGAATCTCCTTGCCGATGAAGTCGACGTAGCGCGGCGCCAGGAACTCTTTGATAAAGCCCAAGTAACGCTCAAACACTTCAGACGGCAGCTGCTCGCGCTCCAACGCTTGCTCCAGTACATACAGCAGATGCACCGGGTTGGCGGCCACTTCGGTGCTGTCGAAGTTGAATACTTTGGAGAGAATTTTGAACGCAAAGCGGGTCGAAAGCCCTTCCATGCCTTCGTCCACGCCCGCTGCGTCGCGGTACTCTTGAATCGACTTCGCCCGCGGGTCGGTGTCCTTCAAGTTTTCGCCGTCGTAAACCCGCATCTTGGAGTAGATGCTGGAGTTTTCCGGCACTTTTAAGCGCGAAAGTACCGAAAATTGCGCCAGCATGCGCAGCGTATCCGGCGCGCAAGGGGCATGGCGTAGCGAGGAGTCTTCCAGCAATTTTTGGTAGATTTTGATCTCTTCGGAGACGCGCAGGCAGTAAGGCACCTTGACGATATAAACCCGGTCGAGAAAAGCCTCGTTATTGCGATTATTGCGAAATGCCTGCCACTCGCTTTCGTTGGAGTGGGCGAGAATGATGCCGTCAAACGGGATCGCGCCCATGCCTTCAGTGGGGTTGTAATTGCCTTCCTGCGTTGCCGTGAGAAGCGGATGCAGCACCTTGATTGGCGCTTTGAACATCTCGACAAACTCCATCAGCCCCTGGTTGGCACGGCAAAGCCCGCCGGAGAAGCTGTAAGCGTCGGGGTCATCTTGGGAGTAAAGCTCCAGCTGGCGGATATCCACCTTGCCCACCAGCGACGAGATATCCTGGTTATTTTCATCACCCGGCTCGGTTTTGGAAATGGCGATTTGATTCAGTCGCGACGGATAAAGCCGCACCACGCGAAACTGCGAGATATCGCCGCCGTACTCTTTCAACCGTTTGGCCGCCCAGGGCGACATCACGCTCTTTGAGTAACGATGCGGAATACCAAATTCTTTCTCCAAGAGTTCGCCATCTTCCTCCGGCGAGAAAAGCCCCAGCGGTGATTCATATACGGGTGAGCCTTTAATGGCATAAAACGGCAGCCGCTCCATCAGAAGCTTCAAGCGCTCGGCAAGCGATGATTTACCCCCGCCTACCGGCCCCAGCAGGTAGAGGATCTGCTTACGTTCCTCTAGCCCCTGCGCCGCGTGACGATAGTAAGACACAATCTGCTCAATGGCCTCTTCCATCCCGTGAAATTCGGCAAAGGCCGGATAGCGGCGAATAACTTTGTTGGAAAAAATCCGTGAAAGCCGAGGGTCTTTTGCCGTATCAATGACCTCAGGCTCACCAATTGCTTCCAACATGCGCTCTGCGGCGCTGGCATACGTATGGGGGTCGCGTTTACACAGCGCCAGGTACTCTTCCAAGCTCATGTCTTCTTGCTGAACACGGGCGAAACGGTCTTGAACGTGGTCAAAGATGCTCATGGAACTCTCCTATAGCCCAGACTCGAAAGCGACAAACCCAGCGAGTGAATACGCTCCCAAGTATCGCTCTATCAGCTTAGCCAGCATTAGCGGAACGTGATGAGATTCCCTTCAACGCAGTGCTAAGTGAACGGTTACTAACGCTTAAGAGAGGCCAATAGGTGAATAAGTTGCGTTGAATGTGATAGTGCACATTGAACGCAGCACCGCCCCACCATGCGGCGACGCGAGTCAGGTGGGGAGTTTTACGTGTCCAAGGTCGCGCGTATATCGGCCAAAAGCTGATCCAGCAATGCCGTTGACGTATTCCAAGCGCATACAAAGCGAGCGCCACCCGCCCCAATAAAGGTATAGAAGGTCCACCCTTTAGCTTTCAACGCTTCAATAGCGCTCAGCGGCAATTCAACGAAGACGCTATTGGCTTCGACGGGAAACATCAGGGATGCGCCGGGCAAATCCGCCAGTCCATCCGCCAGGTAGCGCGCCATCGCGTTGGCGTGCGCGGCGTTATGCCACCACACATCATTTTCCAAAAGCCCAAGCCAGGGTGCGGCGATAAAGCGCATTTTGGAGGCGAGTTGCCCTGCCTGTTTACAGCGGTAGGCGAAATCCTCGGCGAGGTCACGGTTGAAAAACAAAATGGCTTCGCCAAAGGCCAGCCCGTTTTTGGTACCGGAAAAGCACAGCGCGTCAACGCCGACTTGCCACGTCAGCTCAGCCGGCGTGGCATTGAGCCCCACGCAGGCATTAGCAAAGCGGGCACCGTCCATGTGCAGGCGCAGATCATATTTATCCGCCATGGCGCGAATGGCAAGCAGCTCCTCACGGGAGTACACCGTGCCGACCTCGGTTGCCTGCGTGAGCGAGATCACTTTAGGCTTGGGGTAATGAATATCGCTGCGCTTAGTCACCAGCGCCTCGATTCCCTCTGGGGTTAGCTTGCCGTTAGCCCCAGGAGAGGTAAGCAGTTTCGCGCCGTTAGAGAAAAATTCCGGCCCGCCGCATTCGTCGGTTTCAATATGCGCCAACTCATGGCAAATCACACTATGGTAACTGCGCCCCATGGCGGAAAGCGCCAGCGAATTGGCCGCCGTGCCGTTGAAGACAAAAAACACTTCACAATCGTAGTCGAACATCTCGCGAAAGCGGTCCGCCGCGAGAGCTGTCCAGCGATCATTGCCGTACGCCAAGTCATCCTCGTGGTTGGCCTTCAGCAGCATTTCCATTGCCTCCGGGCACATACCAGAGGTATTGTCACTGGCCAAAAAACGCGGGATACACTCTGACGTCATGGGCAAAATCCTTATTATCTGAAAATGACTCGCGCCAGCTGGTTACCGAAAACGCGAACGGCTCCCCAATGAGAGACTGCGCAAAGAGAGCCGCGTTTTAAGCCTAGCGCGCTTTGTCCGTTGACGTCATCTGTGCACTGGCTTTTACATGGCCGCCGCCAAGCGTGTGCCTTGATCAATCGCCCGTTTGGCATCGAGCTCGGATGCCTCGTCGGCCCCGCCGATGACATGCACGTTGACCCCGCGTTGCTCAAGCGGCACCAACAGTTCACGCACCGATTCCTGCCCCGCACAAATGACGATCGTATCGACCGCCAAGGTCTGCGGCGTCTCTTCATGGGTAATATGCAGGCCATTGTCGTCGATGTTGACGTACTCGCACCCGGCCAGCATCGTCACACCATGCTGCTTGAGCGAGACGCGATGCACCCAGCCGGTGGTCTTGCCCAGGTGCTTGCCCGGTTTTGAGGTTTTGCGTTGCAACATGGTGACCTCGCGGGGCACCTGCGGCGGCTCGGGCACTTTGAGACCGCCACGCTGGCTAACGTTTAAATCCACGCCCCATTCGTCGCACCAAGCCGCGAGATCCAACGCCGTCGCTTCTTGGGTGACCAACAGTTCGGCCACATCGAAGCCAATGCCGCCCGCGCCGATAATCGCCACTTTATGGCCCACGCGCTCGGGCTGGGTAATCGCCTCGGCGTAAGACAGCACCTTGGGGTGGTCAGCACCCGGCAGCGCAAGCTCACGCGGCCGCACACCGGTGGCGAGCACGACGTCATCAAAATCCGCCAGTTGACCCTCGTTCGCCGCGGTATTGAGGCGTACCTCCACCGCGTACTTATCCAGCATCACGCGGAAGTAGCGCAGCGTCTCGTTGAACTCCTCTTTGCCAGGAATCTTACGCGCGAAGTTAAACTGCCCACCAAGCTCGGCATTGCGCTCAAATAGCGTCACCTGATGGCCACGGCTGGCAGCGCTAACCGCCGTGGCTAACCCCGCCGGGCCACCCCCGACCACCGCCACGCGCTTGGGCGCTGCGGCAGGTTCTAGGGCGAACTCGGTTTCATGACAAGCGCGCGGGTTCACCAAGCAAGAGGTCAGTTTGCCCGCAAAGGTATGGTCCAAACACGCCTGATTGCAGGCGATACAGGTATTGATCTCGTTCGCCTTACCGCGTTGGGCCTTAGCCACCCACTCAGGGTCGGCCAAAAACGGCCGCGCCATGGACACCATGTCGGCATGGCCCTCTGCCAGCACGCGCTCTGCAACCTCGGGCATATTGATACGGTTGGTGGTAATCAGCGGAATCTGCACCTCGGCGCGCAGTTTTTGCGTGACCTGCGTAAACGCTGCCCGCGGCACGCTCGTCACGATGGTGGGCACGCGTGCTTCGTGCCAGCCGATACCGGTATTGAGCGCATCTGCTCCGGCGGCCTCAATGGCTTTCGCCAAGGTCACCACTTCGTCCCAGCTGCTGCCTTCATCGACCAAATCGATCATCGAGAGGCGGAAAATCAGCGCAAAACGCTCGCCCACCGCTTCGCGCACTCGACGCACGATCTCGACGGCAAAGCGGCTGCGATTGGCGAAACTGCCGCCCCATTGATCCTCGCGATGATTAGTGCGGCGGCAAAGAAACTGATTGATCAGGTAACCTTCCGAGCCCATGATTTCCACGCCATCGTAGCCCGCTGCCTTGGCCAACCGCGCGCAGCGCACATAATCGTGAATCTGCTGCTCAACCTCGTCGCCGCTGAGCTCGCGGGGGGTAAAGGGGTTAATCGGCGCTTGAATCGGCGACGGCGCGACTAATTCCGGCGAGTAGGCGTAGCGGCCGGCGTGCAAAATCTGCATGCACAGGTGCCCGCCTTCGCGGTGAACGGCGTCCACGACGTGACGGTGCTCTTCTAGCTGCGTCTCATTGGTGAGCGCATTGGCGCCCTGAAACACCGCGCCTTGGGCGTTAGGCGCGATACCGCCGGTGACAATCAGCCCCACGCCAGCTCGCACTCGCTCAACGTAAAACGCCGCCAGGCGGGTAAAACCTTCTGGCGCCTCTTCTAAATTGGTGTGCATTGAGCCCATTAGCACGCGGTTGGGCAGCGACAGCGGGCCTAAGGTGAGCGGTTGAAACAGGTGGGGGTAAGCGTTCATCACGGTCTCCTGACGAGAAAATTGATATTATTTGAACTCGATTTAAACAAGCGTATGACATCCAACGCGTGGCGTACACCCCTTGCTGTCTGACGCCAGACACGTCACATTACCCGGCTAACAAAATAGGTGACACGATGCCGCTCATTTACTTTTTACCGCCCCTGGCCACGGTGTTGATCTGGTCGGGCAATATGACCATCAATCAGCTTACCGTGGGGACGATTGCGCCAAGCAGCATTGCCTTCTTGCGCTGGCTGCTCGCGCTTTTGGTGTTAACGCCGTTTGTGCTGCCCGCCGCGTGGCGCTTCCGTGCGGACATCCGCCGCGAATGGCCAAAGCTTGCGGTACTCGGCATGCTCGGCATGGGGCTGTGGCAAGGGCTTGCTTACGTGGCAGCGGAAACGACGTCTGCCACTAACATGGGCATTTTAGCTGCCATGGTGCCACTGCTCACGGTGCTATTGAGCGCGCTCATTCTGCGTGAACCGCCAACGCTTGGCGGTATTGCCGGCGGTATATTGGCGTTTTTTGGTGTCACCGTACTCTTGGGACAAGGCAATCCGCTATCGCTTATGCGCCTTGAGGTTTCACCAGGGGATGCGCTGATGGTCCTTGCCGCCACCTGCTACGCCCTTTATGGCGTCATGCTTAAGCGCTGGCAAATGGGGCTACCGCCGTGGGTCATGCTTTATGCGCAAGTCTGCTTTGCGGTGCTGTTTCTTCTCCCGCCGTACTTAATCGGACCGATGACACCGGTCGACAGCCACAATGTTTGGCTGATTCTGTATGCGGGCATACCGGCTTCGATCATTACCACGTTTTTATGGATGCACGCCGTGCGCCAGATCGGCGCCAGCCAAGCGAGTATTTTCATTAACCTGATGCCACTTTTTAGCGCCGTGATTGCAATGGTGTTTTTAGCCGAGCGTTTAGCCGTTTTTCATGTCATGGGGGGGCTTTTGATTTTAGCTGGCGTCATCATGGCACAACGGTTAACCCAGCCGCTAAAACAGGTGTTTGCTACGCGGCGCATCAAGCGCGCTCAGCAGTAAACGTCCACCAATGTTACGATGGCGACAATGTTAATGATTAACGGGAACCCCTGATATGTCCTTAGAAGACCTGCATTTAAACCTGCGCAACTTAACCTCTGAGGATTACCCTCAGTTAAAAATGCTGATGGATGCTGTCTATCACGACATTGGCGGCGCCTGGCCAAAGCACACCATCGACAAACTGATTCAAGAATTTCCCGACGGGCAGATTGCGATTGAAGACGACGGCATCATTGTCGGCGTCGCGCTCACCGTGCAGGTGGATTACGACGAGTTCTCCAACCCACACAAATACGACGACTTGATCGGTCATCGCGAGACGATTCTCAATAATGCCGATGGCGACGCCATGTACGGGCTCGATGTATTGATTCATCCCGATTACCGTGGCTACCGTCTCGGCCGTCGCCTCTACGAGGCGCGTAAAGAACTGTGCCGCTCGCATAATATGCGCGCCATTTTGGCCGGCGGGCGCATTCCTGAGTATTACCAGCATGCTCACGAACTAAGCCCCGCGGAGTACATTGAAAAGGTCTCGCGCAAAGAGATTCACGACCCCATTCTCTCCTTTCAGCTTGCCAACGACTTCCAGGTCAAACGTCTGCTGCGTAAATACCTTCCTGAAGACGAGCAGTCCAAAGGCTACGCCACGCTACTAGAGTGGAATAACATCCTCTTTGAGCCAGCGGAAAACGTGCTGGATACCCGCCCAACGCAGGTGCGCGTTGGCGCCGTGCAGTGGCAAATGCGCGAGTTTGACTCGGTGGACGCAGCCCTTCAGCAAATTGAGTACTTTGTCGATGCGCTTTCTGACTATCAAAGCGACTTTGCCGTGTTCCCGGAGCTCTTTAACGCTCCGCTGATGGGCCTGCAAGACCGCGCCGCGCAGCAGGATCAAATGGGCGCAATCCGCTTTTTAGCGGGTTTCACCGATAAGTTTAAAACTGAGCTCTCGCGCATGGCGGTCTCCTACAACATCAACATTGTAGGCGGCTCAATGATCGAGGTGGGCGAGGATGACCGCCTCTACAACATCGCCTATCTCTTCCACCGCGACGGCAACGTTGAGCGTCAAGCTAAGCTGCATATTACACCGCAGGAACGTCGCGATTGGGTTATCGAGGGCGGCGACGATCTACAGGTATTTGATACCGACGCCGGTCGCGTGGGAATTTTGATCTGTTACGACGTCGAGTTCCCCGAGGTTAGCCGGCTGCTGGCTGACCAGGACATGGACATCCTGTTCGTGCCTTTCTGGACCGACACCAAAAACGGCTATTTGCGCGTGCGCCACTGCTCTCAGGCACGTGCCATTGAGAACGAATGTTACGTAGTGCTGTGCGGCAGCGTCGGCAACCTGCCGTCGATCGAGAACTTGGATATTCAGTACGCCCAGTCGGCAGTGTTTTCCCCCTCTGATTTCGCCTTCCCCCACGATGCGGTACTGGCCGAAACCACCCCCAATACCGAGATGGTACTATTTTCCGATCTCGATCTAACGCGCTTGACGGTACTGCGCGCCGAAGGCTCGGTGACCAACCTGAAGGACCGCCGTAAGGATCTGTTCGATCTGCGCTGGCGCGATTGGTCGTGGAAATCCGGCGCCAATCTCGACGATCAGTAACGAAACGGCGGCTAAGGCCACATAAGATGCGCGGGGAGGCGGCCTTTAGCATCGGGCACCACGCCTTCCTCGCGCAGCTTTTCCAACTGGCGCGCCGCCCCGCCGTGATCGGCCACGCGGCGAGTGGCTGAAATCACTCGATGCCACGGCAATGTGTGCCCTTCCGGCAGCTTGCGCATCGCCGTACCCACCATCCGCGGCGTAGCACCCTCGGTCATGGCCGCAATACGCCCATACGTGGTGATCCGCCCCTCAGGGATTTGATCCACAATGGTGTAAATCTGCTCAAGAAGCTCGGCGCGTGGCATAGCGGCCTCCTATCCTGCCTCGACGTTTTCATCGGCATCGCCTTTATCTACGCGACTCTCGCACAGCCACTGCCATAACCGTTCGGCTTCGTCGCTAACGTGGCGTCGGCTGGCCGTTAAACACTTGTTAGCCGCCTAAACATTGCAAAACAGCCTATCCGTTAGTATAAGTTGATGTACGTCATTCCCTACCCGCGGCTCTCTCTGCTCTCGGCCCTATGCGCTCGACTAACAGGCTTACGCTTATGCTGTTTCGCTGGTTTAGCTCTCGCTCTTCCTCTGGAACGTTCCCGGCTGCTGATTGGCACGCCGCGTGCCAACGCGTCGCGCTGCTGCGCTCGCTATCAGAAGAAGAAGCGGAACGCTTGGGCCAGCGTGCCTGGCATTTTCTTGCGCGCAAACGTATCACGCTTCACCCAGCGCTTGAAGAAACGCCTTTCGACCGTCCGGCGCAGCTAGTATTGGCTGGGCAAGCCTGCCTGGTGACCCTCGGGTGGAGCGAGTTTGAACACACAGATGCCTTTTCTAACGTGCATGAGATTGTTGTGCTGCCTGATGGCTTTACGCGCGATGTAGAAGAGATGGATGAATTTGGTGTGGTTCACGCCTATACAGACACCCGCGCAGGCGAAACCTCATACCAAGGCCCTGTAGTGGTCTCCTTCACCGATCTGATGCAAAGCGGCAATTTCAACGGTTTTAACGTCTTGATACACGAGTTCGCACATAAGTTGGACATGGGCAACTCCATTGATACCGACGGCTTCCCGCCGCTCCCCAGCAGCATCACGCCAGCGGAGTGGCACGGTATCTTTTCCCAAGTGTGGAATGATCTGCAGCGCTGTCTCCATGAGGGTCGGCCCACCCTGATTGACGATTATGCGGCAAGCCATCCGGGCGAGTGTTTCGCCGTATGCTGCGAGACATTTTTCTGCGACCCCGCTCGGCTCGCCGATGCGTACCCCGACCTTTATGGGTTACTCTGTCGCTACTTTAATCAGCAACCACTCACCAGGATGCACCATGCTTAAACCGCTTGGCGTTGGCCTTGCCGCGATTTTTTTGCTTACCGGCTGTACGGGTATTCCCTCCGGCACCGAGCCGGTTACGGGCTTTGAGCTCGACCGTTATCTCGGCAAATGGTATGAAATCGCCCGTTTAGATCATTCCTTTGAGCGCGGCCTTGATTGCGTGACCGCCACCTATAGCCTTCGCGATGATGACGGTGTTCGGGTCATCAACCGCGGCTATAACACACAAGAGCAAGCGTGGGATGAAGCCGAAGGCCGCGCGTACTTTACTGAAGATAAAACGGTTGGCCGGCTGAAAGTGAGCTTTTTTGGCCCCTTCTTCGGCGGCTATAACATCTTGGAGCTCGATAACGACTATCAATGGGCGCTCGTGGCCGGCCCCAACCGCGATTATCTGTGGATTCTCTCGCGTACGCCGCAGATGAAACCCGACACCGAAGCGCGCCTTCGCGAACGCGCCGCTGAGCTTGATTTCCCCACCGATAAACTCATCGACGTAGCGCACGGCGAGGCCTGCCCGTCAGCCTGATGTTACCTTTTTATCCAATTTATTTTATCTCAATGGTTCAGACAGTTTCATGGCGCAATAGCGCCATAGTGGCATACCTTTTCAAAGCCGATTCGTAATTTCATGCAATTAAAGTCCGAACCATTCTGGCGAAAAGAGGGCTCAATATCTTACAAACTGGTTTTACATTCGCTATTTTCACTCATGAGGTAACAAGAAAACTGCGTTTTCTTGACATCACCTGTTGCTTAACCCACTTTCATGGGGCGCCAACTTACTGACCCGCAAGAGCATCGGTGCCTTAGCGATTAGATAGCATTTACGGAATATGAGCCAAAAGGACACCTCATTGCGACTCACATGGGTATTAATACTATTGGCTTTATTGGTCCCCACCTCAGTAAGCGCGCTATCGCTGGATGAGGCGTTGAAGATCGCGCGGGCACAAGCCACATCCCTACAAACCCTCGCCGCTGAGACCCAACAAGCAGAAGCTACGCATCAGCAAACGGCACAAGCTTATCTTCCCACGATTAGCGCTGATGCTACCTGGTTGAAAGCGGACTCTTCCTATATTACCGGTGTACCGGTGCCGACACTGAGCTTCCCCCCTTCCACCGAACGCCGTGATTTTGGCCCGGTTGAGGGAACGTTGTCGGGTATCCAGGTAACGCAGCCGCTATTTAATGCTGATGCCCTTCAAACGCGTCAAAGCGCGGCATTAAAAGTAGACGCCCGCCGCTATGCAGAACGCTGGGGACAGCAAGCCATTCGCTTGGAAGTTTCTCGGCGCTATTTCAACGTCATCCGAGCGCAGCAGCGCGAGCACGCCGCCCTGATGTCGTTACGCGCGGCTCAAGCCACTACTCGGCTTGCCCATGCTAACTATCGCGAGGGCTTGGCCTCGCGTCTGGATACCGAACAAGCCGATGCTGAGCTCGCCGCTACCCATGCGCAAAAAGAGCAAGCACTCGCGGAAACGCACCAAGCAACACTCATGCTAAAAAGCCTGCTGGGTATGGCTCCACACCAGACATTGGCGCTCTCCAGTACGCTGCCTACGCCACCGCCTCCCGCAGAACTCGACGCTTCACAGGAGCGCCGCGACCTGCGGGCAAAAGAAGTAGCCGTCGATGCCGCACGCTCCGAGGTAAAAGCGTCACAAGCGCAGTGGCTACCTAACCTTAACCTAATAGCCCGGCAACAATGGCTTGAGGGTGATCAACCACTGAATACCAGCGGCGATGGCTGGCTCGTGGCGGTTAACCTTCAATGGATACTTTTTGATGGACTCGGTCGCGAGGGGCGAATCGCCGAGTCCCAAGCGAAAGCACACCAGGCTCGGGTGGAACTCGATGAAGCGCAGCGACGTATTCAGCAAGAACAAGCTATCGCGCTAAGCCGTTGGGAAGCGGGTTGGGCAGGTTGGCATGCTGCGAAAAAAGCCGAGCAAGCGGCAGAAAGTGCGACGCAACTGGCGCGCCGGCGCTATGAAGAAGGTTTAGGTTCCATGACCGAGCTTCTGATAACTCAGGCCCGGCTTGATCGACAACGCTTTGCCCTGATCAATGCGCGCTACCAAAGTATCCTTTCCAGTATGAACTACTATCTTCAGCACGGTTACGATCCCCTTTTGGCACTAGAGGAACATCCTCTATGAAGGCGTTATGGCGCACGGCCAGGCGCGTTGTGGCAGGACTACTCACGGTGGGTTTACTCACGGCTTGCTCCGATCAACCCCCTGCTCCCCAAACAAAAAGCGCCGCAATACCTAGCGTTGAAGTAGGCGAAACCGTTGCTTGGGACTACCCCGAAACCCGCCATCTTCCCGGCGTGGTAAGCCCCGCTAAAAGAGCCGTACTAAGCACCCGCGTCGCGGGTGCCGTCACGTCGGTTTTTGTTCAAGCGGGCGAACAGGCAAACACCGGCGAATTACTGGCCAGCGTCGACGCCAGGGAGGTAGACGCGGCCATTGCCGTAGCGCAAGAGAAGATTACAGCAGCAGAAGCCGCTGCAGCGCAGGCTCGTCTAAACAGCCAAAGACTGCATCGGCTTTACGCTGAAGATTTGATTGCCCGCGTGCGAACCGAGCAGGCAGACGTCAAACTCAAGGAGCTAGAAGCGCAGCTACAGACCGCCCGTTCAGAGCTTAAGGCACAGCAAGCGAATCTTAGCTACACGCGCATAACTGCCCCGTTCGACGGGTATGTCACCGAAACATTGGTGGATACAGGCACGTTTGTCGGCCCTGGCCAGCCTATGCTGGTGTTTGAACAACGGCGCCAACTACATATCGACGTACCCATTTCGCGTGAACAAGCGGCGGCGTTGGTGACCGGTCAAAAACTCTCAATACTGACGGATACTCACGATGCAAACACCCAGGCTCGCCTGATAAGCGTGATCCCCGCGCTAACAGATGGAGGCACCGGCCAGCGTCTTAGGCTTATTGTTGACGCCCCGCCCGCAAGTTTGTCGCCCGGCCAGGTTGTTACTGTACGCGTACCTACTCCGTCACTCGGGCAGCAGGGAGAAAACGCCATTCGGGTTGGGCTCCCGCAGGCCGCGCTGATCAGACGGGGACAGCTTACCGGCGTGTTGGTGGTCGATATGTCTAGGGAAAAGCCCACCCTGCAGCTGCGCTGGATAAAGACCGCGACACCACCTGCAGGCGTTGATGATCATATTCCCGTCATTCAGGGCTTGAGCGTGGATGAGAAAGTGGTACTAAATCCCGACCCTACGCTTAAAGATGGCCAAACGGTCTCTGTCCAACCCGCCGCCCAACGCCCTGGGGAGACATAATTTGCGCTTGGGACTCGCCGGCCATATCGCCAATCGTTTGCTCGACTCGCCGGTGGTGCCGCTTTTTGTGGTGGCCTGCTTACTGCTCGGCGGTTATGCCCTTCTCGTCACCCCGCGGGAAGATCGCCCCGACATCGACACGCCTACCGCGACGGTACTTATTCCCTGGCCAGGCGCTGGGGTAGAGCGCGTTGACGAGCAGCTGGCACGCCGAACGGCCAGTTGGGTGCGGGAAATCGCCTCGGTCGAGGAGATACGCAGTGCAAGCTCAAGCCACGCGGCCTTGCTCACGGTAGAGTTTGTCGCCGGAACCCCCAAAGCGGAAGCCTTCTCTGAGCTAGAAGAAATTTTCCAAGCCCGTGCCGAGGAACTTCCCCAAGACACCACGCCGCCGCGAATTAATGTCTTCGGCGAGAGTCGTCTCGTGGTTTTTTTAGCCACTCTCAGTAGTAAAACCGTAAGCTTTGGCGGGCTAGAGGACATCGCGACGGAACTCGCAGCCAACCTTGAGCGAGTGCCCGGCGTACGCAGCGTCGAGTCCTTTGGCGGTGAACGCGCAGCCATTGAGGTGCTGCCGAAGCCGACAGAGCTTGCCGCCCGCGCTATTCCCTTGAACCGGCTTGCGCAAGCAATTGCTGGGGCGAACCAACAGCTGCCTATCGGCCGACTCGAAAATCCGCCCACAACCGACCTTCAAGTAGGCATAACGCTTAATACGCTTGAACAACTCAGCCGCATCCCCGTCGGAGAAGGTGACACAGGGCCGGTGTACCTAGACGAAGTGGCCTCTATTGAAAACGGCCGAATTGAGGAAAACCAGGCGGTTTTACATTGGCAACAAGACCAATCGGCCCCTTTTCCGGCCGTTACGTTGGCAGTCACAACCCTTGAAGGTATGAACGTAAGCGATGTCACGCAAAACCTGCAGGAAAAAGTAACGCAGTTTTCCAACCGCTCTCTGCCTTCGGAAGTAGCGCTTTCGGTAAGCCACGACGCGGGCATTGACGCCACCCAGCGGGTTTATAATGTCTTGGTACAGTTGTTGACAGGCACTCTCGTAGTAGTTGGCATTATCTGGTTAGGGCTTGGCTGGCGCGCCGCGGTGGTAATCGCCATTATGATGCCCGCATCGCTCTCTATCGTGCCGTATCTTTACAACCGTTTCGACTTTACCCTCAATCCCGTGTCAATCGCGGCCATGATTCTGGCCATCGGTATTCTCTCTGACGACGCCGTGGTAATGCTGGAAAATGTTGCTCGCCACTTTCGTCGTGCGGGTGAGAAAAGCCGCGAACTCACGGTGAAAGCCGTTAACGAGGTGGGCAACCCAACCATTTTAGCGGATATCTTGGTGGTCGCGACGCTGCTCCCGACCGCCTATATTAGCGGCGAAATGGGCCAGTATGTCCGAGCCATTCCCATTGGTGCTTCAGCGGCGGTGCTGTTCTCACTGCTGGTTGCCCTCACCATAACGCCTTATTTTGGCTTACGTTTGCTCCGCGTCGAGGGGGATAAATCCCAAAGCCGCGCTGATAGCGATGAAAAGCAGCGCGAAGCCGTATGGGTCGGTTATTATCGCCGTTTGCTCTCAGCGTTTATTACTTACAATTCTCTGCGCTGGTTGTTTTACCTCATCTTGATGGCTTTACTGCTGGCGAGTTTATCGCTCATCGGTCTGCGTATCGTTCAGGTTGGGCTCACGCCTTTGTTAGATCGTAACGTGTTCGCGGTCAATATCGAGCTCCCTCCCGAATCAACGCTAAGCGAGTCGCTCACTGCCGCCTCGGCGCTAAATCGCCACCTCAAGGATATCCCGGAGGTCAAAGCCGTTACCCTGTATTCGGGTCTCGCAGCACCGATGATTTACCCACCTGAAGCGCTTACCTCGCCTGAGGAGAAAGCGCCTCGAGACCTAACCCTTCACGTTGAACTCGTTGAGGAAGAGCAGCGCGATCGCCAAAGCTATGAGATCAACCGAGAAATCGCGCATAACCTTAAGCGCTGGCTGGCGCCTTACGCCGGACAAGGCCACATTAGCCGCATTCCATCCGGCCCTAGTAGCGATCGGGCCATTACCGCGGAAATTTACGGCGCTGACCCCGCTAAGCGCCAAGCTACCGCAGACCGCGTTGAGCAATGGCTTAGCGAGCAACAGGGCATTGTATCAACGCAACAGCAAGGGGCGTCGCCGCTGCCTTTGCTGCACTTGGAGGTTAACCCTGAACGCGCCGCGACCTTCGGAGTGCTTCCCGCCGACGTGGCCCGCACCCTGGCACTCGCGATTCATGGCGAAACGCTGGGGAGCTGGTCAGGTATGCCCCATTCCCGCGAACCTATCCCGATCGTGTTACGCCTGGCCAAACCCGATCGAGTTAGCGAACAGGCCATCAAAAGCCTTTATGTCACAAGCGTTAATGGCCGCTCCGTCCCCCTGGAATCGTTAATGGACTTTCGCCCCACGCAAGGGGAGCAGGCGCGTTTTCGTCGAGGACTTATGCCGGTCACTACCGTATATGCCGATTTGGATCGCTCAGTCGCTCAACCGCTGACCGTACAGTTTGAGTCTCTGCGCGGCATCGGGGAGACAGAAATGGATATCCGCTGGCTTTCACCGCCCAACCAAGCCAGCGAGCCGGTGCTCTACTGGTCAGGCGAGTGGGAGATGACGCGAGATGTCTACCGCGACTTGGGCGTGGCGGGTCTTGCGGTCATGGTGTTAATTTACGTACTGCTGGCCGGCTGGTTCCGCTCCTATCGCTTACCGATCTTGATCATGCTGCCAATTCCGTTGGTGTTTATCGGTGTGATACCGGCGCATTGGGCTTGGGGCATCAATATTGCCGGCACCGGCATTCTCGGGGTCATTGCCCTCGGGGGTATCGTGACGCGCAACGCCATCTTACTGGTCGACTTTATTGAAAAGCGCCTCGATGAAGGCATGGCGTTAAAAGAGGCCGTCATCCAAGCCGGCGTACAACGCACTCGCCCTATCCTTTTGACCGCCGCCACCGTCATGTTTGGCAGCGGCGTACTTGTGTTTGAACCGTCGCTAAAACCGCTGGGTCTCACCCTGGCAAGCGGCGTTCTGATCTCCACCGTATTGACGCTAGTATTGATCCCGCTGCTTTATTTCCATGCCTTCAGCTGCAGATCTCAACAAGAGGACGGGCAAACCCATTAGCCGGTTTCTTCCTACTTGGGTCTGGACTTCAATCGTCTAAAATCCCGACCCGACTTTGACGAGTTGTGCCACTACGGCGCTATCGCGTCATGAAACTGTCCGAACCATTGCTACTTTATCCACTTCAGGAGAGCGACATGTCACAGCGTATTGCTGTCATAGCCGGTGACGGTATCGGTAACGAAGTCATGCCCGAAGGCGTGCGCGCCCTCGACGCCGCCGCCAAGCGTTTCAACCTTGATCTCGACTTTCATACCTTTGACTTTGGCAGCTGCGATTACTACCTCGAACACGGCCAAATGCTGCCGGACGACTGGTTTGAGCAACTGAAGGATTTCGACGCGCTCTTTTACGGCGCGGTGGGTTGGCCAGCAACGGTGCCGGATCACATCTCGCTGTGGGGCTCGCTTTTGCAGTTCCGCCGCCAGTTTGATCAGTACATCAACCTGCGCCCGTGTAAATTAATGCCGGGGATTAAAAGCCCACTGGCAGGCCGCGCGCCGGGCGATATCGACTTTTACGTGGTGCGCGAAAATACTGAAGGTGAGTATTCAAGCGTCGGCGGCAAAATGTTTGAAGGCACCGAACGCGAAGTGGTGATGCAAGAGACGGTAATGACCCGGACTGGCGTCGACCGCGTGCTGAAATACGCCTTTGATTTAGCACAAACGCGCCCGCGCAAAAAGCTTACCTCGGCGACCAAATCCAACGGCATCTCGATCACCATGCCCTACTGGGATGAACGTGTGGCGAAGATGGCGAAAAGCTACCCAGAGATCGCCGTGGATAAGTTCCATATTGATATTTTAACCGCCAATTTTGTGCTGCACCCAGACTGGTTTGATGTAGTGGTGGGTAGCAACCTGTTCGGCGATATTCTCTCTGATTTAGGGCCTGCGTGTACTGGCACTATCGGCATTGCGCCGTCGGCCAACATCAACCCGGAAGGCAACTTTCCGAGCCTATTTGAACCGGTCCACGGCAGCGCGCCGGATATCGCCGGCAAAGGCATCGCCAACCCCATTGGGCAAATCTGGTCGGGCGCGATGATGCTGGAACATTTGGGTTATAAAGCAGCGGGTGATGCGATGGTCACGGCCATTGAAGAAGTGCTCAGCGCAGGTGATAGCCAAGCTCTCACCCCCGATGTTGGTGGCCAAGGCACTACGGAAAGCCTGGGTAAGGCGATTGCAGAGCGTATCGCCGGATAACCCTATAAAAAAACCTCGCCGAGTTTTACCGGCGAGGCTTTTAGCATAATAAGCCCCAATAAACGGGTAATCAGTGAGCCAATTTTGCTGCTGTTTTCGCAACCAATTCGCCCTGAAAACGCGCAATTTTCAGCTCACGCTCATCCGGTTGACGCGCACCATCGCCACCGGCGATCGTCGCTGCGCCATAGGGCGTACCGCCACTTACCTTGGAGATATCGAACTGCTCATCAATGCCGTAACCGATGGGCACAATCACCATGCCGTGGTGGGCGAGCGTAGTCCAAGTGGAGGTAATGGTCTGCTCGTCGCCGCCACCAGTGCCCGTGGAGGTAAACACGCTCGCCACCTTGCCGCGTAGCGCACCACTTGCCCAAAGACCACCGGTTTGATCGAAAAAGGTACGCATCTGGCCTGCCATGTTGCCAAAACGCGTCGGCGTGCCAAAGATAATGGCGTCATAATCGGCCAGCTCCTGGGGCGTGGCTTCCGGGGTAGTGAAATCCTGCTTGCCGCCGGCATTTTTGAAGGCATCGGCTGACATGGTTTCCGGCACACGCTTAACGGTCACCTCGACGTTATCAACGCTTTTCGCGCCTTCTGCCACGGCGTGTGCCATGGTGTCGATGTGACCATACATGGAGTAGTAAAGCACCAATACCTTTGTCATCGTTAACTCCTTTACAGACGTTTTTATTGAATAAAATGTATGTGCTTTACAATAGCCAACCCACAAACAGATAAAAGCGAATGTTTTCGACAGAGAACATCGAATTACTTCACAGGAGCTTGCCATGCTGAGCGAATGGCTAGATTGGACGCTTGAAGGCGCACCGACGTCGCATCGCCAAGGCCCGCTTCCGTCGGGCCACTACACACTGCTCGCCCCTGGCGTGCTGGAGCTAACGCCGTTCACCCCTAGCGAAAACGCCCAGGCCTGCGTTTTCTCCGCGGCGATTCACGGCAATGAAACCGCGCCGGTCGAGCTTATCGGTGAGCTGCTCGCGCGCATTGAAGCCGGCGTGTTAACGCTGGGCGCCCCCGTGTTGGTGATACTCGGTAACTTGCCGGCGCTGCGTGCTGGTCAACGCTTTATCACGACCAATCTTAATCGTTTATTCGAGCGCGGTTTATCCGCCACCGGGCATGAGCCGGCTCGTGCCCGCGAGCTGATGGCACACGTGGATGCGTTTTACGCCCGCCATGCCAAGCTACCCCCGCTGCACTACGACATGCACACCGCCATTCGCGCTAGCCAATATCCGCGATTTGTGGTCGAGCCGTATGCTGACACCGCCACCGAGCCACGTCAGTGGCGCTGGCTTGCCGCCGCCGATATGCAAGCCGTGTTGCACCAACGCGAGCCAAGCGACACCTTTTCTCGCTACAGCAAGCACTATCACGGGGCGCAGGCGTTCACGTTTGAACTCGGGCGCGTCGCCCCTTTTGGTCATAATGACCTCGCCGCCTTGGCGCCGATGCTCGCACTACTCAGTGCATTAGCAAGCGGCCAAATCCCGGCGCAAGCCACACCCGAGCACATGGTATTTTTCCGCGTAGCACGCGAAATCAGGCGCCAAGCCGAGGATTTCCACCTCTGCTTTGCCGATGACACGCCGAATTTCACCGCCTTTGCCCCCGGCACGCTTCTTGCAAAGGACGGGCAGCAGGGAGACATCTACGTTGATGACACGCCCCTGCACGTGGTCTTTCCCAACGCCGACGTAGACATTGGCGCCCGGGCGGGCTTGTTAGTAACATCGAGCACACCCCCACATAACGAAAATCAATGATAGAATCGCCCCCTTTTTCGTGCCGGCTGCTATTTCACTAGAGTAACCGCGTTTGCTGAGCCGTCCCCGTTCTTGGCGCTCACATTTTTGGAGCCTATGTTCTTGGCGCTCACGTTTTAGAGCCAATGTTTTGGAGCCTCGCTATGGCCACAACGCCAATACCCCTTGAAGTGCGCAATATAAAAAAGCGCTTTGGCGAAACGGAAGTCCTAAAAGGGCTGTCTCTCCAAGCTCATAAAGGCGATGTCATCACGCTGATTGGCGCCTCCGGCTCAGGCAAAAGCACTTTTTTGCGCTGCATGAACTTATTAGAGCAACCCGACGAGGGTGATTTGATCGTTCACGGCGAAGAAGTGCGCTTTAAAACCACCAAGCGTGGGCGCGAGCCAGCTGATTGGAAACAGGTCGTGCGCATGCGCGCTCGGCTATCGATGGTGTTTCAAAGCTTTAACCTGTGGGCACACATGACGCTTCTGGAAAATATCATCGAGGCGCCGATTTACGTACTGGGTAAACCCAAACGCGAGGCCATCGAACACGCCAATGCGCTGCTTGAGCGGGTGGGGCTTTCTCACCGCGCTGACGCCTACCCGGCGCAAATGTCCGGTGGGCAGCAGCAACGTGGCGCCATCGCCCGAGCGCTGGCCATGGACCCGGAAGTCATGCTGTTCGACGAGCCGACATCCGCGCTTGACCCGGAACTGGTCGGCGATGTGCTCAAGGTCATGCACGACCTTGCCGACGAGGGTCGCACGATGATTGTCGTCACCCATGAAATGAGCTTTGCCCGCGACGTTTCAAGCCAAGTCATTTACTTGCATCAAGGCTTGGTGGAAGAGTCAGGGGCACCCGCCGATGTCTTAGGCAACCCGCAATCGCCGCGCTTAAAGCAGTTTTTAGCGCCTAAATACTGACAGCTAAATAACCACACGATTTGTGAGGCTCACCATGCTCGACCTTCACGGTTACGGCCCGCGTTTGCTTGAGGGGGCGGGGGTGACGATTTCGCTCGCCCTGCTCGCGTTGGCACTGGCGATTGTGCTGGGACTTGTGACCGCCAGTGCCAAAATGTCGCGCAGTTGGCTTGCGCACCATATCGCCACGTTTTACACCACGGTGATTCGCGGCGTGCCGGATCTCGTGCTGATGATGCTGCTGTTTTTTGGCGGCCAGATCGGCGTCAACGTCATCACTGACTTTCTCTATTATGAGTTTGATATCGATATCTTTATCAATATCAACGCCTTTGTCGCCGGGGTGGTGACCATCGGGCTAATTTTTGGCGCCTACATGGGCGAAACTTTTCGCGGCGCGTTTATGGCGGTGGATCAAGGCCAAATTGAAGCGGGGAAAGCCTACGGCATGAGTGATGCGCTGGTGTTTCGGCGTATTCGCTTTCCGCAGATGATGCGCCACGCTCTGCCTGGGCTTTCCAACAATTGGATGGTACTGCTCAAAACCACGGCACTCGTCTCGGTCATCGGCCTATCGGACATGGTTCGCATCGCCGCTGAAGCGTCGAAAGCCACCCGCGAGCCGTTTATCTTTATGATGACCGTCGCGGTGATTTACCTTTTAATCGCCAGCGTTTCCGAATGGATGTTTGCCCGCCTGCAAAAGCGCTATAACATCGGCTATGGGGAGGCGGACTAATGGAAGCATTGCTAAACCGGCTGGAAGCGCTGCTCGCCGAGAACAGTATCTTTACCCTGCAAACGCTCTCCTATTACGGCGAGGGGCTTACCACCACCGTTCAGCTCGTTTTTCTCTCACTGCTCATCGGGCTGGTTGCCGCGGTGCCGCTGGCCATTGGTCGCGGCTCCAAACGGCGCTTTATCAAGTGGCCCATTTTTACCTACACCTATGTGTTTCGCGGCACGCCGCTTTTAATTCAGCTGTATTTGATTTACTACGGTGTCGTGTTTGTCGATGGCATTCAGGAAACCTGGCTTTGGGTGATTTTAAAAGAGCCCTTCGTGCCTGCCTTAATTGCGTTCACCCTCAACACGGCCGCCTACACCACCGAAATTTTTCATGGCGCCATTAAAGCGACTCCCAAAGGGGAAATCGAAGCCGCTCGCGCCTACGGCATGTCCCCGGCGCTCACCCTGCGACGCATCGTGATACCCAGCGCTTTTCGTCGCGCCCTGCCCGCCTACGGCAACGAGGTGATTTTTATGCTCCACGCCAGCGCCATTGCCAGCGTGGTGACGATCATGGACCTTACCGGTGCCGCGCGTTTTGTTTATGCGCGTTTCTATGCCCCGTTTGATGCATTTTTGTTCGTCGCAGCTATCTATCTGTGCCTCACCTTTGCGATTCTCTACTTCTTTCGCTACTTGGAGAAAAAGCTACTCGCCCATTTGCGGCCCATGGGGTGATGCCCTTCCCTCGATCCCCTTCGACACGCTCAAGGTGATCGGTTTAAGGCTAACCCGGCGGTCGTTCGTGTAAAGCGGTGCGCGGTGCGCCGTTCGCGCTGAGCCTGTCGAAGCGTCTGTTCGTATGCTGGGCTTTGACTCAACGCAAAGCTCGGGTAAATTGATGATGCTCACCGTTAGGTGAACCCATTACTTTTGGAGAAATTTTATGAGTCACTTTATGCCAAGCAACACCGTGAAAAAAGTGCTGTCACTGTCCGTTCTCAGCTTAGCCGTTGCCGCTACCAGCGCCCAGGCGCGCGATTACGATGAGATCCGCATCGGCGTGGACGTGCCTTACGAGCCGATGGAATACCGCACGCCTGACGGTGAGTTGACCGGTTTCGATATCGATCTTGGTAACGCCCTATGCGCCGAAATCGGTATTCAGTGCGAATGGGTAGTGCAAGGCTGGGACGGCATCATTCCTGGCCTAATGGCCCGCAAATACGACGCTATCATGTCGTCGATGACCATCAATGATGAGCGCCGTGAGCAAGTACTCTTCTCTGAGCCATACTTCACACCGCCTTCTGCCTGGTTTGCGCCAGCAGGCAGCGCACTTGAAGAAACCACCGAAGCATCGCTTGAAGATCTCACCATCGGCGTTCAGCGCGGTACGCTCCAGGACAACTACGTCACCGACATGTACGGCAATGTGGCTAACGTCAATCGTTATGCCACCGCTGACGATATGGTGCTCGATATGGAAGCCCAACGACTCGACATTCTCTTCCTCGACTACCCGGTGGGCAAAGCAACGCTTCTCGACAGTGAGAACCGCGACTACAAAGTGATCGGCGAAATGATCACCGAACCGAAAGAGTACTTTGGCGATGGCTTTGGTATCGCCTTCCGCCAGCGCGATGAAGCACTCGCCGCGCAATTCAATGAGGCCCTTAACACGCTGCAAGAAGACGGCACTTACGACGAAATTCACCAGCGTTATTTCGGCGAAGAGTAAGTAACACACACCTCCCCAGCCCGCTGGGGAGGTGTGTTTCATAGAGAGCACTTCAGGCAAATCGCACTTTTTTTCAGCGACAACTTTCCTTACTTAGCCCACCCCTTATCAGCCAGAAATACCGGCATCTCAATGGCTGGCATAGGTCTTGCGTAAAGAAACCCCTGCGCCAAATCACAGCCCAACTCTTTCACCAAACGATGTTGATCATCTGTTTCAACGCCTTCCACCACCACCGTCAAATCAAGACAGTGCCCAACCGTAATGATGGCCTCCAAGATAGCCATATCACTCTCATTTTCCATGGCATGGTGAAGGAAGTTTGTATCAATCTTGAGGCTGCAAACGGGTAAATGTCGCAAATAAACCAGAGATGAATACCCCGTCCCAAAGTCATCAATGGAAATATTCACACCCGCCTGTTTCAGCCGCTTAAGTTGCCTTATTTGCTCCCCTTCAACACCAATCACTTCATTTTCTGTCAGTTCCACGCCTAATTGAGAAGGAGAGAGATCATGGTCATATAGTGTCTGCAGGATATAGTCGGCTAAGTGCTGATTGGTCAGTTGCCGACCCGATAAATTAATGTCAATGCGCACTCTTTCAAGCGCTGTCCCCTGCCAGGCTTTAAGCTGTCTGCAGGCCTTTTCAATCACCCAATCGCCAATACGATTAATGAGCCCTAACTTTTCCGCTATGGGAATAAAAACAGAAGGAGAAACCGGTTGTGTATTTCCATCAAAACATCGCAGCAAGGCCTCACAGGAGTGTATTTCCCCGTCTTGCAAATCAATTTGCGGCTGAAAATAAAGTTGTAGGTTGTCGGCATCGAGGGCGCGTCGAAGCAGTTCCGTCACTTCTTGATAATGAACTAGTCGATCATTAATATCTGAGGTGTAAAAACAAATGCTGTTTTTCCCCGATTCTTTCGCCTGGTACATCGCGGCATCAGCGTTGCCCATAAGCTCTACCACTGTTGAGCCATCCCCAGGAAACAGGCTCACACCGAAACTGGCCGTTACCTGATAACGAACGTCATCCAGAATAAACCCGCGATCTAGCACATTAATCAAACGCCGAAGGAGTTCATAAATACGCTCGTTTTCACCAAAATCAAATAACAACAATACAAACTCATCACCACCAAATCGGCTCAGTAGATCGCCACTACGAATTTCTTTTTTAAGACGCTCAGCAACCTCTCGCAAAAGATCGTCACCACAATGATGCCCAAGCGTGTCATTGATCAACTTGAAATTGTCCAAATCAATAAACACAACAGCAACTTCACTCTTCGGCCGTCGCTCTGCAACGGTAAGATACTTTGACAACTCATACTCCATTAACCTTCTGTTGGGCAATTGAGTTAAATCGTCAAAGTTTGCCATCCTATGTAGCTTTTCATTGGCCTTTTTTTGTTCTTGCAGGCTGATATCAATGCAAAACATTTCGTAGTCATCGGTATCTTGCCTAATCATCACATGGCTTGAATACACAGGGACCAGGTGACCATCTTTGTGCTCAAGCTCAATTTCCTCTGCGGGAATGCCAATATTGTTATGTATCCAATTTTGGTGAGCCGCAATGACGCCTTCGCGCATATGCTTGGGGATAATCAAGTCTTCCAGTAACTCTCCCTGTGCTTCTTCCCGGGTATAGCCATAAAGACGCCGGCTTGCTTCATTCCAATAAATGACTTCGCGTTTTTTGTTATAGCCTTGTACTGCGACCATTGGCAGGTTTTCAATCAACTCATAGAAATTCTGCACACTTCTTGAGTCAGCCATTAGCGGGTATGTATCGCTCTTCGTTGAGGAAAGAGGAGTTTTGTGGCCACGTTTTTCTGGCATTGTCTTGCCTCCTAGCATTTCCCCAGGAACCAATAGCCCATTAGGACCAACGGCCGAGCTGAGTCACATAGGACCGATTCTAGAAACTCTTTTACTTATCGTTTAATCCGGATGTCTTAAGATACACATACAGGCAAGCTTCGCAGATCAACCCCGTTGACGCTAGAGCCCTCACTAAAAGAAATTAGCAGTATGCCTAAAACATAGGCTGGCAAAGCGTTAACGCTAAGGCGTGGTATCCCGCTCGGCATCGCGCTGAAAATCATCGCGCATCTCGGGCTGATAACGGCACATGCGGTCACGTCCAGCGCTTTTCGCCCGGTACATAGCAATGTCCGCCTGTTTGAGTGCTTCTTCGTGATCACATTTGGCACTGTTGATACAGGTGTACCCGATACTCGGCGTAACATCGACCCAGCGGCTCTCCAGACGATACGGCGCGGAAAGCGCCAACTGCACACGCTCGGCATAAGCCATGGAGTGAGCCTCAATGACGGTATTGTCTAAAGCATTATCAAAACGCACGAGCAGCACAAACTCATCGCCGCTTAACCGCGCGGCAATGTCTTCCCCGCCGAGACAGTCATCCAGCCGGCGGGCGACTTGTACCAGCAAATCATCTCCGGCGGCATGCCCTAACGTATCATTGATCAACTTGAAGCGATCCAAGTCCAGAAACATCAGCATGCCACGGCATGGCGTTGGCGAATGCCATAGCGACTCAAGGCGCTCAATAAATAGCCGCCGATTAGGCATGTCGGTCAGCGCATCGTAGTAGGCTTGGCGGTAAATAATCGCCTCGTAGCGCTTACGCTCGGTAAAGTCTTCGATGATCGCCACGCCACCGACTTTCTCATCGCCCGCACTATGGACGGCATTGAAGAAGGCTCGCAAGGGCGTGCCCTGCTCAGCGTTGGGTAATACGTAAGTGCCTTCGTAGTAGCCTGTGCCCTGGGATAAGGCATCATGCACCCCTTTAGTCACGCCTTCGTCGGCTGAAGACGACAGCATGCAGTACCCCATCATCTGCCCGCGCTCCACGCCCAGAATTGTTAGCAACTTGTCGTTGCAGTCGGTCACTCGTCCATCGCAGTCAAAATGCAGCACCCCAAGGGGTGAATGGTTAAAGATCGAGCGGTAGCGGTTTTCACTCTCTAAGAGCATGGCTTCACGCGCTGCCATGCTAACGCGCAGGGCAATATTGTCGTGAATAATGCGGCTAAAGCGCTGGCTGGCCACCACGATGAGCCCCAAAAAAAGCACAAGCATTGTTCCAATCAACAGTGCCAGGGGCGTACCAAGCAAGAAAAACTGCACTAAAAGGGGCAGCATAATAGGCAGCACAAACCCAAGCGCCACCCACCACACAGCGGAAAGCGTAATCACGCCTCCTGCGGCAATACCCGCCATCACAATAGCAAGTGCCGCGACTTGGCTGCTGTGTTGCGGCGTAAACAGTAACCAGCTTCCCGCTCCCCACACGCAGCCAGCGGCGATGGCTCCGGCACTGAACCGCCACAGCCAGCGCTTGCATTGCTGCTGCATGACAGGCAGTTGATGGTAGCGGTACGCAATACCCAAACGGAGCGCAGACACCAAGGCCACTGCACCCAACCAGCCTAGCAATATCTCCGCTGACACGACCGGCCACATCGCGGCTACCAGCAAAATTGCCGCGATTACGCTAGTCAGCACCGGCTGCCAAAACTTGTCGTACAGTAGGCACACTTTTTCACTACGAAGCCGCTTGAGCGTGACATGGTGGTCACGGCGAAAATCACTGCGCAACCCTGACGCTGTCGCAGTGAATAAAGCGTTAGGCATACAAACTCCGTTTTTTATGCACTGACATCCGACGCTAATATTCGATCAATGCTTATTGTTTTATACCAAAAGCTAAAAGTTTTATACCAAAGACGATAGGCCTTCAGAAAAAATGTTTAAGTCGAACATCTCAGCCAAAACTTCTCATTCAAAACACATTAGACAATTCAAGCCGCCCCTCAGTCGGCTTGACCAGATAGTCAACTATGTTTAGCGCAAAACAGAAGCAAATGCCAACGACATGCTCGTTAGGGCACAAAATGAAAGGCAGGTGCCGGGGCATCGGGTAGCAAAGCCGCGCACGCCTGAACTCGGTTGAGCAATTCCGCGTGGCTGCTAGCCACGAGATTGATGTGCGCCAGCTTGCGCCCGGCCCGTTCACTCTTGTCGTAGCGGTGCAGGTGCGCGTTTTCGATACGCAGCACCTCGGCGCTTTGCGGCTCTCGGCCGATCACATTCACCATGCAGGTCGGCGCGATGGCACTTGTGTCACCCAGCGGCAAGCCTTGCACCGCGCGTAAGTGATTTTCAAATTGGCTGGTGACCGCACCGTTCATGGTCCAATGGCCGGAATTGTGGACACGCGGCGCCATCTCGTTGGCTAACAAGCTACCATCGCGGGTCTGAAACAGCTCCAGCGCCAGCACGCCCACATAGTCGAGCTCATCAAGCAGCGCGCGAATGTAATTATCCGCTGTCTGCTGTACCGCCGCGTCAAGGTCCGGAAGTGGCGCCACCGAGTAGCGCAAAATGCCGTCAACGTGCTGGTTTTCCGCCATAGGGTAGAACTTGACCTCGCCGTCACGGCCTCGCACAGCAATCATCGAGACTTCACGGGCAAAATCGACGAAAGCTTCAACAATGAGTTGCGTATGATTGATGCTAGCCCACGCCTCACGCGCCTGGGACGGCGTTTTCAGCACGGCTTGGCCTTTACCGTCGTAGCCTTCGGTGACCGATTTCGCCACCACTGGGCAGCCCAGCTCGCGGGCGGCAGCCTCTAGTTGCTCGGCGCTTTCCACCACACGATACGCCGGCGTGGGAATGTTCAGCCGATCAAACAGCGCTTTCTCTTCCACGCGGTTTTGGCATACCTCAATGGCACGACTGCTGGGGTAGACCGGTTTGTGCTTTTCGATTTCGCGCACAAGCGTGACCGGCAGATGCTCGAACTCGTACGTCACGACATCGACGTTAGCGAGAAACTCCGCTAAATGCTGGTTATCAGGGTCAATGATCACGTCACCGATACCGGCGCTCGGCTTGCCGGTGGTATCCAAAAAGGTGAAGCGGTTGCCCAGCGGATAACCCGCTAGCGCCAGCATACGCCCGAGTTGGCCTGCGCCTAAGACGCCAATATTCATAGTCGCCTCCTTTATTCTGCGTCAGGGCGCGGGTCAGGGTTATCGAGCACGGTGCGAGTTTGTTCCGCCCGGAATGCGTCGACGGCCTCGCGCACGGCGGGGTCTTGCAAGCCCACGATTTGCGCGGCCAGCAAACCGGCGTTGGTCGCGCCCGCTTTGCCAATCGCCAAGGTTCCCACGGCGATACCACCGGGCATTTGCGCAATAGAAAGCAGTGAGTCGAGCCCTTTCAACGCCTTCGACTCCACCGGCACACCCAACACAGGCAACGGCGTTTGCGAAGCCACCATACCCGGCAAGTGCGCGGCACCACCGGCACCGGCGACAATGACCTGTAGCCCTCGCTCAGCCGCGCCTTTAGCGTAATCAAACAGTAGATCGGGTGTGCGGTGCGCCGACACCACGCGCGTTTCATACGCCACGCCTAGCCGATCGAGCATGGCAGCGGCATGCTCCATGACAGGCCAATCCGATTTAGATCCCATAATCACCCCCACTTTGGGCGCGCTGTTTGACGACATTTTTGACTCCTCGGCGATTTTAACGCCACGTTAAAAATAAGGCCGATAGTCTACCAGAGCACACCCCCATGCGGGCGCTTTCAAAGAACATCAAATTTACCGCTCACAGGTATTGAAAAGCCTGACACTAAGCGGCATTGTATCGATGTCATTTCAGACCTGATGGAGCCTCATGAGTACGGCACGCTCATATGCAAATGCGGAATTGACTGACCCTCCGCGAAGCTGCCCTGACGAACTTGACGTCAGGGAGTTAGAAAAACGTACGCGTCTAATGCGTATTATTATCCGCCTTATCGCCGTCTCCGATCTCGGCAGCCGTGACATTGCTCGACGGGCGGGTCTACCGGTGCAGAAGGTCAGCGATCTTCTCGCCGGAAGACTTGAGCACCTTAACGTAGAAGAACTCTACGATTTGCGTCGCACATTAGAGACGGAGGCGCCACTGCATTAACGCGCCCTGAAAAAGAGCCCCTCATCGGGTAAAAGCCAACCGCCATGCGGTTGGCTTTTTTTGTTAGCAATCAACCTCTTACTCACAAGATTAAGGGAGCATTAAAAAACCCGGCATAAGCTATTGATGCGTATCAACTTTTGTCTACGTCACACCCCCTATCCTGAACGCTAACCCAACGTTTCACCCCGCAGAGCGATCCTCTGCAACGTTCAGGAGGCGCTATGGATCCCATCCGCCGCTCGCTACTTGGTCAACTCGCCCGCCTCAGTGCGGGAGCGGCATTCGTGCCGCTGGCAAGCGTTGCCCAAGCTGGCATTAATCAACAGCCGCTTCGCCGTGAAGGCGACCCCAATAAACGCTACGGCATGCTGATTGACCTGCGTCAGTGCATCGGTTGCCAGGCGTGTACGGTGTCGTGCCATATCGAAAACGACGCCCCGCTGGGTAAATTTCGCACCACCGTGGCGCAATATGAAGTCGAGAATCAAGAGAACGGCGAACTCGCCACCTTTATGCTGCCCAGGCTGTGCAATCACTGTGAGAATCCGCCTTGCGTCCCCGTTTGCCCGGTTGAAGCAACTTATCAACAGCGCGACGGCATCGTGGTAGTGGATAGCGACCGCTGTGTCGGCTGCGCCTACTGCGTCAACGCCTGCCCTTATGACGCCCGTTTTATCAACGATAAAACCCAAACCGCTGATAAGTGCACGTTCTGCGCTCACCGCTTAGAAGCCGGCTTATTGCCTGCGTGTGTTGAAAGTTGTGTGGGCGGCGCGCGGATCATCGGCGATATGCGTAACCCAGAAAGTCAGATTAGCCGCATGATCGCCGACTACCGTGATGAGCTGATGGTGTTACAGCCGGAAAAAAACACCGTGCCCCAGGTCTTCTATCTCGGTATGGACGAGCGCTTTGTCACGCGCCCGAATGCTGAGCCGGTTGCCTTAGAAGTGTTAGACCCACAAGGTCAGGAGATGGGCTATGAATTCCACCATTGAGCTACTCGCCCCACGCTACGATATCGCTTGGTACCCCTGGGCGGTGCAGTACTTTTTTATGATCGCGCTCTCCTACGCCACGCTGTGGCTCGCCGCTCCTGCGCTGGTGCTTGGCAAAAAAGCGTGGCTACCTACCGCGCGGCTGGCATTGTTAGCCTGCATCTCCACCACGCTTGTCGCCCCGGTGGCCCTGCTGGCGGATCTCCATCAGCCGCTGCGCTTCTGGCATTTCTACGCCTACGCCACGGACAGCTCGTGGATGTCGATTGGCAGCCTGATTCTGCCGCTTTATGTGGTTAGTGTGCTGGCCCTCACCTGGCTTGCTTGGCGCCCGGCGCTACAGGAAAGCCGTAACGCGCCGGGTATTCGCGGTTTTATCGCGCGCCTACTTGCGTTCGGCAGTGGCGCTACCCCACGTGCCTTAGTGGCCTTGGTTGGGCTTGTCGCTTTGCTGCTCTCCAGCGGCATCATGCTTTACACCGGCGCGGAACTTGCCATCGTCAAAGCGCGCCCGCTTTGGCATACCGCGTGGCTACCGCCGATGTTAGTGGCCACCGGTTTTATTACGGCGGCGGGGTTGCTTCTCGTGCTCAACCGGGTAAGCGGTATCCGCGAGCACGCCACAAACACACAAATGTTAAAGGTTTTATTAGGCGCCTGTGCAATTGCCGGACTGATAGCGCTGACCTGGTTGCTCGACGGTATCAATGCCAATGTTGGCTCGGTCGCCGCCGCACTGGAATCTGTTCGCCACAGCCCCTCTTGGCGTAATACCGCGCTATGGGGATTACTATCAGGGGTCTTATTGTTAGGTGTTGTGCTATGGATGCTAACGCGCCGTGGGGATCAGCAACGCTCGCTATTGCATTGGTCTTGGCTTGTGGGCCTCTTCGCCATTCACATGGGGTGGATGTTCCGCTGGGTGGTACTGATGGACGTACAAACCGTTGCGCGTCATAGCGCCGGCTTTCATCACTATGGCATTCCTGCCGGCTCATCCGGGCTGCTCGGCATTGTTGGCACCTTCGGCCTGTGGTTAGCGGCGGTTCTGGTCATTGACCTCTTTATCCCCTGGCGCCACGCACAGCAAGGCGGCCATGCCCCAGCTAACCCCGTTAACGATTCTGATCACGCTGCTGTCAAAGGAGCCGTCCACCATGGCTAAGTCTTCCGTGAATTCGTCACGTCGTCGCTTTCTTAAAGGCGCTGCAGCCGCTGGGGGCGCTGCCACCTTTGTTGCTGGTTACGCCGACCCGCTGATGAAGCTGGCCAAAGGTACCACCGGCAGCGCCGGGGAAACGCCCAACCACCCCATTCATGGCAACTCGCTTGCGCCGGAATATCGCGTCGACCTGGATAGCGGTGAGCTAACCCTCAACCCGGATCAACGCACCGCCTTTACCATTTGCTACGGCTGCACCACTAAGTGCGGCGTGCGAGTACGCATCGATAACACCAGCGATAAAGTGCTGCGTGTCGCTGGCAATCCTTACCACCCACTTTCTGCCGACGAGCAACTGCCCATGCGCACGCCGGTGGTTGATGCGCTGCGTAGCGTCAGCGCCTACGCTGATCAAGGCCAGACCAACCGCTCCACCGCCTGCGCACGCGGCAACGCCATGATGAGCCAGCTGGACAACCCCTTTCGTGTTGACCACTGCCTCAAGCGTGTGGGCGGCCGAGGCGAGCGACGCTGGCAAAAAATCTCGTTTGAGCAGCTGATCGAGGAGATCTGCGAGGGAGGCGATCTGTTTGGTGAAGGCCATGTTGACGGCCTGCGTGCTATCCACGACCACGACACGCTGATTGACCCGGAAAACCCCGAGTACGGCCCCAAGGCCAACCAGCTGATGGTGATGGAAGCGACCGATTACGGCCGCTCAAGCCTGCTCAAACGCTTCGCTTTCAACGCCTTCGCCACCCGCAACTACGGCCACCACGGCTCCTATTGTGGCCTGGCCTTTCGCATGGGCTCGGGCGCGGTAATGAACGATTTCGCCAAAAACGCTCACGTGAAGCCAGATATTCAGCATGCACGCTTTATTATGTACATCGGCACCGCGCCCAGCCAGGCCGGCAACCCGTTCAAGCGCCAAGGGCGGTTGATTGCCCAAGCGCGCGCTGCGGGCACGCTTGAATACGTGGTGATCGATCCCGGCTTGAATGCCGCTGCCTCGCACGCGGATGATCATAATCGCTGGGTGCCGATCACACCGGGTACCGACAGTGCCTTTGCCATGGGCGTGATTCAATGGCTATTAAATCACCAAGGCTATGCTAAGGCATTTTTAGAACTACCGGGTAAAGCCGCCGCCGATGCCGCCGGCGAGGCGACCCACTCCAATGCCACGCACTTAGTCATCGACAGCAAGGATCACCCCCGCCGCGGTCACTTTCTACGCGCCAGCGACCTTGGCCTGGCTGACGCCGGAAGCGACAATGACGCCCCCATGGTGATGACGGCTGGCGAGCTCACTAACAGCGAAGACGTGATGGCCGCCGAGCTTTTTGTCGATCGCGACGTCGCGTTGGCAGATGGCGAGCGTGTGCGCGTCAAAAGCAGCATGACCTTACTGCGTGACGCGGCGAACGAGTATGACCTTGCCACCTACGCCGAGCACTGTGGCATACCGGAAGCCACCATTGTCGAGCTGGCCACCCGTTTTGCTAAGCACGGACGCCGCGCTGCGGTGAACTGCCACGGGGGCATGATGTCCGGCAACGGCTTCTACGCCGCGTTCGGCGTGCAGATGCTCAACTTGCTGGCGGGCAATTACAACATGAAAGGCGGCAGCGCCGAAGGCGGCGGCTCCTTCAACGGTACCGGCGCAGGCCCGCGTTATGATCTGGCTAATTTTCCCGGCAAACGCGGCCCGCAAGGCGTTTTTCTCTCCCGCTCGCGCTTCCCCTACGAGAAGTCATCAGAATACCAGCGCAAAGTCGCCGCCGGGGAATCCCCCTATCCCGCCAAAGCACCGTGGCGCTCTTTCGCGCCGCCAACGCTCACCGAGCACTTGCCTTCAGCGCTTGACGGCTATCCTTACCCGATCAAAGCGGTGATTGGCTGCATGGCCAACCCGATCTACGGCCAGGCAGGGCTCGAAGCGCTGATTGCCGATAAACTCAAGGACCCCAAACGCCTCGGGTTATTCGTTGCGGTCGATGGCTTTATCAACGAGACCAATCGCTACGCCGACTACATCGTGCCGGACTCGGTAATGTACGAGGTATGGGGCTTTACCGGGGCATGGAAAGGCGCATTAGGCAAGATGACCACTGCCTGCTGGCCGGTAGTGGAACCGCGCCAGCAAAAAAGCGCCGAGGGCGAGCCAGTCTCGCTGGATAGCTTCTTTATTGCCGTCGCCAAGCGTTTGGGACTTGCCGGCTTCGGCGATGACGCCATCCCTGATGCCGAGGGTAACCTGCACCCGCTCAACCGCGCCGAAGATTACTACTTGCGCGCCGCGGCCAATATTGCCTTTCAAAACGACCCCCTGCCGGAAGCTGACGATGCCGATATTGCCCACAGCGGTATCGCGCCTTTGCTGCCCAAAATTGAGCGCGCTTTAAAGCCCGAAGAGCGCGGCCGCGTGGCTTATCTGTATGCGCGGGGCGGACGCTTTGAAGATTTTAACGATTACTTCAAAGGCGACCGGTTAACAAATGCCTGGCGCCGCACACTCTGCATTTACAACGAAACCGTGGGCACCAGTATCGACACCACTAGCGGCAAGCCTAATCGTGGTGTGCCCTATCACAGTCTGCCGCTTCTGGCGAACAAGCAGACTATGCGTGAAGTATTCACCGAAGAAGACTGGCCGCTGCTGGCGTTCTCATTCAAGTCGAACTTGATGAACTCCTACGCCATCGGCAACGAGCGGCTGCGTATGATCAAGCCTTATAACCCGGTAAAAATGCACCGCCAAGACGCCGAGCGCTTCGGCATCGCCCACGGTGACACCATTCGCATCGAAAGCCCCGGCGGTAGCGTGATTGGGCTAGCACTGGTGAGCGAAAGCGTGATGCCGGGTTCGTTAGGTATCGAGCACGGCTACGGCCACCGCGACCTTGGCGCCACGCCGCATGTGATCGACGGGGAGTCCCAGCCTGATATGCCGTGGATGCGCGCGGGGATTAATATCAACGATCTGGGTTTCAAAGACCCAACTCGCAACGTCGATGGCACCTGGCTTGAACCCATCAGCGGCGCCAGCGTGCGCCAGGGGCTGCCGATAAAAGTCAGCCGCGCCTGATGAAAGCGCAGACGCCTTAGCGGGACGCTAAGACAAACGGCTCCAGAACGCAGTTCACCTAATGCGCTCTGGGGCCGTTTTTTGTGCCGAGCCTTTGGCGAATAATGTTTTGAAAGCCATGCTTAAGGAGCAATAACAACCCCGCCCGAAGCCAAAACGATCACCACGGCCCACGCGGGCAGCTTCCACACGGTCAGCAGTAAAAACCCGGTCAGCACCAGCGCAAACTCGTACGAGCCGAGAATCGCGCTGGTCCATACCGGCTGATACAGCGCCGCGGCTAAAATACCGACCACCGCGGCGTTGGCGCCGCGCATCAACCCCAACGCAAAGCCTACCTGGCTGCTCGCCGGGCCCGGTAGAAACTGACACAGCGCGACCAGGTCGGCGTAGGCGCTTTCGCTCAGCCACTTCCGCCGCGCAACAAACTCAGTGCGGAAGTAACCCAGGTGCGCCACCGGCCCGCCAAAGGACGTTACACCCAGCAACAAAAACGCCTTAAAGACCTCGCTGAGCCGCGATGCCTGCATCCTTCAAACCCTTAATTGCGCAAATAAAAACGCCAGGTTAACCCTGGCGTTTGACAACCACATGACAACGTGACTCTTCGTTACCCTTTACTCTTCGATATCAGTCACTGCGCCGGTGCTAGCGGAGCTGACCAACTTGGCATACTTCGCCAATACACCGCGGCGATAACGTGGTTCTGGCTGCTTCCAAGCCGCGCGGCGGCGCGTTAGCTCTTCGTCGGAAACATCCACTTCGATGGTATCGGCCACCGCGTCAATAGTGATCGCGTCGCCGTCTTCGACCAGCGCCAGCGGGCCGCCTTCAAACGCCTCGGGCGACACATGGCCGACCACAAAGCCGTGGCTACCGCCGGAGAAGCGGCCATCGGTAATCAACGCCACGTCGCTGCCCAGGCCGCGGCCCATAATCGCCGAGGTAGGCGTAAGCATTTCGCGCATGCCGGGGCCGCCCTTGGGGCCTTCGTAGCGAATCACCACCACGTCACCCGCGACCACCGTGCCGTCGTTAATCCGCGCCTGGGCTTCTTCCTCAGAGCCAAACACCCGTGCCGAACCGCTGAAACGCGTGCCTTCCTTGCCGGTAATCTTAGCCACCGCGCCCTCCGGCGCTAAGTTACCGAACAAAATACGCAGGTGGCTTTCAGCTTTAATCGGGTTGCCTAGCGGCGCGATGATTTGCTGATCCAGCGGGTACGGCTCAACGTCGGCCAGATTTTCAGCCAACGTTTTGCCGGTAACCGTCAGACAATCACCATTCAGCAGCCCCGCCTCCAGCAGGATTTTCATCATTGGCTGAATGCCGCCAATCGCCACCAGCTCGCTCATCATGTAGTGGCCGCTAGGGCGCAGGTCAGCGAGTACCGGCACGCGTTTACCAATCTCGGTGAAGTCGGTAAGCGAGAGCTCCACATCAAGGGTGCGCGCCATACCGATTAAGTGCAGCACGGCGTTGGTCGAGCCGCCAAGTGCAATCACGACGGTAATCGCGTTTTCAAATGCCTGGCGAGTCATGATATCAGAGGGCTTGATATCGTTTTCCAGCAGCGCCAGCACGGCTTCACCCGCCGCTTGGCAGTCTTCACGTTTATCGCGGGAAATGGCGTTCTGCGCCGAGCTACCCGGCAGGCTCATGCCCAGCGCTTCAATGGCTGAGGCCATGGTGTTGGCGGTGTACATGCCGCCGCAGGAGCCGGGGCCGGGAATCGCCGTTTCTTCAATGTTTTTGAGTTCGATCAGGTCGATATCGCCGCGCGAGTGCGCGCCCATGGCCTCAAACACCGACACAATATCGGTATGCCCTTCGCCGGGCATGATGGTGCCGCCATAGACAAACACGCTGGGGCGATTGAGCCGCGCCAGGCCCATCACGCAGCCGGGCATGTTCTTGTCGCAGCCACCAATCGCCACCAGGCCGTCAAAGCCTTCGCAGCCCGCCACTGTCTCGATGGAGTCGGCGATCACTTCGCGCGACACCAGCGAGTACTTCATGCCCTCGGTGCCATTGGCAATACCATCGGAAATGGTGATGGTATTGAAAATCACGCCCTTGCCACCCGCCGCGTCAGCGCCGTCGCGAGCAAACTCGGCCAGCTCGCCAATGTGGCTATTGCATGGCGTCACCATGCTCCAGGTCGACGCAACGCCCACCTGAGGCTTTTTAAAATCGTCGTCGTTAAAACCTACGGCGCGCAGCATCGCACGGCTAGCGGCTTTACCGGGGCCATCAACCACCGCGGCGGAATGGCGGCGGGTATTATTCGACGGTTCAATCATGTGACATATCTCTCAGCTGTGTTAACGGTATCGGCATAGCTTGGCGATGCCATCACTTTCGCGCAAGACTAAAAGGGACATAAGTTCATTATTGCCAGGAACGTGCGTTACGAGGCAGATCAACGTGCGGATCGTAGGCTTCTAATAAATCACTTTCTGTCAGATTATCAGTATAAAGCACGAGATTCGTCCCTAACGGGTTTGCCAAAGAAGGAAACAGAACGCCTTTCGTCCCTTGTGCTAATGCCATATCGCCTAATAGCCAGCTCGGTGGCTCGATATGTTCATTGAACCAAAGCTTGCGCCAGTCGCAATAAAGTTCCTGCCAGAGGGAGTCCCATTGCATGCTATAACCGTTACGAAAATCGACAAGCTGAGTAACGCTTATTGTATAGCTGACGATTAGGCCTGGCGGCATCAAGGCAGACAGCTGCTTGTACTCGGCCAAGGCTGTTTGATCATCAAGCGCCAAATATACAGCAGCCATGCCGGGGCGGTTTAATCGACCACCATGCTCTCTCGCTCCAGCACCGCTAGTGGGCGAAAATGCCCATTTTGGCACATGCACACGATAGGCCTGAGTATTTAGCGCTGGCAGTACAATCATCCCACCACACCAGCTTGTAACGCTTTGACATACCGAAGAAGGTCATCGGCGCGGCCTTCGCTCACTAATTGCTCAGGCGTTTTATAATCAAAGGCACCGATAGGCTCATTGCGAAACCAAAACAACGCATCATGGAAGTCACCATTAATATCAGCCGCTGCACCCAATACCCTAAGTGCTTCACGAAGAAAGCGTTGAAGTTTCTCTGCGCCCTGCGCTCTATAGATGGTTGTGCGATGCACGTGCGCGTGACTGGCCAGCGTTTGAATATCCATGCTCAGCGCGCTGGCAAACAGCTTAGGGTTGATGAGCGGCTGGCGTTCTTCACGCGCGACACCTTTCAAGTCAGCAAGAAAGCGCGCAAAGGAGTCTGGGGCTTGATAGCCCATCGGTTCACTATGTGATTCTTCTATCGCTATTGTCATGACAAGCCTCCCGCTGCACTTATGCAACTAAAAAACAACTTATATTCATCATAGCAGTTAAAAGCCAAGAGGCTAATGCATTGAGCGTTGGCCAACCACTTATGGCACCATAGATCTAGCCACCACCACTGCCGTGAAGGAACCTCGTGCATGCCCGCCAATTCGCTGCTTTCGCAAACGCCGTTAACGCCCGGTTTTATGGTGGTTCACGGCAACCGCCTGGAAGATTTACGCGGGCTGGCGGTGGAGTGGATGCGCTTGCACCCGCTGGGGCCGCTGGAAAATGAAACCATTCTGGTGCAGAGCAACGGGATCGGGCAGTGGCTGAAATTGGCGCTGGCGGAAGACCCGGAAAATGGCGGCGCAGGGATCGCCGCGGCGCTGGACGTGATGCTGCCCGCACGGTTTTTGTGGCAGGCCTACCGCACGGTGCTGACTCACGTATCGGATAATGCAGACGCCGTCCCAGAAACCTCGCCGTTTGATAAGTCGCGGCTGGTCTGGCGGCTGTTACGCCTGCTGCCGACGCTTGCTGAGCAAGAGGTCTTTGCCCCGCTGGCGCAGTTTCTGGAAGTCGACCGTGACCAGCGCAAGCACTACCAGCTGGCCGAGCGGCTGGCGGACCTGTTCGACCAGTACCAGGTGTATCGCGCCGACTGGCTGGACGCCTGGGCCAACGGCGACGACGTACTGATTACCGCCAAAGGCGAAGCCCGCCCGCTGGAAGAACACCAGCGCTGGCAGCCTGCGCTGTGGCGCATTCTGCGTGAAGACGTTGCTGCCACCCAGGGCGAAGCAGGCCTCAACAGCAGCCGCGCCCAGGTGCATCGGCGCTTTTTGAAAGCCACCGAACAGCTTGACGGCCAGACCTGCCCACCGGGCCTGCCCCGGCGGCTGATGATTTTCGGCATCTCGTCGCTGCCCCAACAAACCCTGGAAGCCCTGGCGGCGCTGTCGCGCTGCTGCCAGGTGGTGCTCTGCGTGCACAACCCTTGCCAGTACTACTGGGCGGATATCATCGAGCACAAGGACTTACTGCGCGCCAGTCGCTACCGCCAGCGGCGCAAGTCCGGCATGCCGGAAGCGCTGGATGTGCTCGGCACCGGCGACGCCGTTGATGCCCTGCACCTCCACGCCCAGCCGCTGCTCGCCGCCTGGGGCAAACAGGGTCGCGACTACCTGCGCCTATTGGATGAACACGACGACACCGGCGACTACCAGACCCTGTTTGAGCAGCAGGCGCTGCGCATTGATATGTTCGAGCCGTTCTCAAGCGAACAGGGCTGCCTGCTGACACAACTCCAGGACGACATCCGCGAATTGCGCCCGGTGGCGGAAACAAAAAACCACTGGCCCGCGCTCGCCCCGGCAGATGACTCCCTGGTGTTTCATATTGCCCACGGCCCGCAGCGGGAAGTGGAGATTCTTCACGACCAGCTGCTGGCCGCCTTCAGCGCCGACCCCAATCTACGCCCGCGGGATATCATCGTCATGGTGCCGGATATCGACCGCTACGCGCCGCATATTGAAGCCGTGTTTGGCCAGCTCGCCAGCGACGACCCGCGCCATATTCCCTACACGCTTTCCGACCAAGCCAGCCGCCACCGCCTGCCGCTGATGATTGCGCTGGAAAAGCTGCTGCGCCTGCCGGAGCTACGCCTCTCGGTCAGCGACCTGCTGGATCTGCTCGACGTGCCCGCCCTGCGTCAGCGCTTCGGTCTGGAGGAGCGCGACCTGCCGGTACTGGAACGCTGGATGGAAGGCGCGGGTATCCGCTGGGGGCTCAACGCCAGGCAGCGCCAGACCCTGGAGCTACCCGGCGGGCTGAGCCAGAACACCTGGGCCTTTGGCCTACGCCGCCTGCTCTTGGGCTACACCGTGGGCGAAGGCGATGCCTGGCAAGGCATCGAACCGTTTGACGATATCGGCGGGCTGGAAGCGGGCCTGGCCGGGCCGCTGGCGACTCTGCTGGAAAAACTTGAAGCCACCTGGGAGACCTTCCGCCAGCCCACCGATGCCGCCAGTTGGGTGGCGCGGCTGCGTGGGCTTCTGGAAACCTTCTTCCTGACCGACGACGCTCAGGAAAGCGTGATGCTCACCAAGCTGGAAAACGGCCTACAGCAAATACTCGAAAGCAGCCGCGAAGCCCGGCTAGAGGAGCCGCTGCCGCTTTCCCTGGTGCGCGAACACTGGCTGGCGCAGATCGATGAGCACAGCCTTTCCCAGCGCTTTTTGGCCGGAGCGGTCAATTTCGCCACGCTGATGCCCATGCGCGCCATCCCCTTCAAGCGGGTGTGCCTGCTGGGCATGAACGACGGCGAATACCCTCGCTCCCAGCCGCCGCTGGACTTTGACCTGATGGGCAGCGACTACCGCCCCGGCGACCGCTCCCGCCGGGAAGACGACCGCTACCTGTTTCTCGAAGCGCTGCTCTCCGCTCGCGACCAGCTCTACATTAGCTGGGTCGGCCGCAGCCAGATCGACAATACCCCGCTGCCGCCCTCGGTATTGGTCGGCCAGTTGCGCGACCACCTGGACGCCGGCTGGCGCTTTGAACACGGCGCGCCGCTGCTGGATACCCTGACCACCGAGCACCCGCTACAGCCGTTCAGCCGCCGCTATTTCGAAGACAGCGCTGAGTCCGACCGACTGTTTACCTATGCCCATGAATGGCGCGACGTTCACGCCCCGAGAACGCCACCGTCTCAGCCAGAAAAGCTGCCCCCACTGGAAAACACCCCTGCTAGCCTATCCCTCGGCCAACTCGGCGGTTTTCTCCGCGAGCCGGTGCGTAGCTTCTTCAACACCCGGCTGGGGGTGTATTTCGAGCAGGAAGCCATCGCCGAGCTGGACGCCGAACCCTTCGCGCTGGATGGCCTGCAAAACTGGCAGCTGCAGGACCGGTTGATCGCCGCCCAGCGCCACGCAGTCGACAACGGCGAGCCGCGCTTGGAAGCGCTCGACGCCCAGCTGGAACGCTTTCAGGGCCAGGGCGTGCTCGCCATGGGGGCCTTTGGCGAGCGCATGCGCGAGTCGCTGGCCGAGCCCATGGATGACCTGTTCAGCGCCTACGAAGAAGCATTGGCCCAATGGCCCATCGCCTTACCCGCGCCTGAGCCCGTTCGCGTAGAAAGTGCCGATGGCATCGTGCTGGAAGATTGGCTCAACGAGCTGCGCCAGAACGAAGCGGGCGAACGCTGCCGCCTGCTACTACTCAGTAGCAGGCTGATCAGCCAGGGCATCGGGCGCGGCCAATACCGCTGGACCCACCTGCTACGCCCCTGGGTCGCGCACCTGGCGGGCAATCTCAGCGGCCCGATGACCACCCAACTGCTATCCAAGGCGGGTAACATCACGCTGGACCCCATCGCCTCCGACACCGCCCGCGCCCACCTGGAAACCCAGATGGCGGCCTGGCAAGCGGGCCTCAACGCCCCGCTGCCGCTGGCGCCCCAGGCCGCGTTTGCCTGGCTGACCAAACAAGGCACGCCCGAAATGGCAGACGAAAAAAGCCGGGAAAGCGACGCCTACGCCGCCGCCGAAACCGTCTATGACGGCGGCCGTTTCCAAACCGGCGAAGTTGCGCAAAGTGCCTATCTGGCCCACCAGTGGCCCCGCTTCGAGCGGTTGTTCAATGACCACCGCGAACCGGAAAGTGGCTTCGCCGCACTGACCGAGGCGCTCTACGCCCCGCTGTTTTATGCGGTCAAAAATCCCGCTGGCAAAGACACAGGAGCCGCCCAATGAGCCAGGATGCCACCAGCGTATCGCCGCTCAACGCGCTCACCCTCCCCCTCCACGGCAGCCGGCTGATTGAAGCCAGCGCGGGCACGGGCAAAACCTTCACCATTGCGCTGTTATACGTGCGCCTGGTGCTGGGCAGTCAGCACAGCGAAGACGACACCGCCTTTGTGCGTCCGCTCACGCCGCCGGAAATCCTGGTCGTTACCTTCACCAACGCCGCCACCCAGGAACTGCGCGAACGCATCCGCAACAGGCTGGTAGAAGCCGCTGGGGTGTTTCGGGCTGGCACCGCCGACGAGGGAGCTGATTCACTCCTTCTAGAGCTCCGCGACCAATACGATGAAGCCACCTGGCCCGCTTGCGCCCGCCGCCTAGAGCTGGCCGCCGAATGGATGGACGAAGCCGCGGTTTCCACCATCCACAGCTGGTGCTACCGCATGCTGCGCGAACACGCCTTCGATAGCGGCAGCCTGTTCTCCCTCAACCTGGAAAACGACCAGCACGAGCTGGAACAGGAAGTGGTGCGCGACTACTGGCGCACTTTCTACTACCCGCTGGACGCCGAGGCACTCGGTCACATTACCCGCTACTGGAAATCCCCCGACGAGCTGCACGCCCAGGTCGCCCGGCTGCTCGCCGAAAGCGACGCCCTCGGCAGCCAACGCCCCGACCCGGCGGAGACCCTGAGCGCCGCCGAGGCCGAACGCCAGGCAACGCTGAGCACCCTGAAAGCCCCCTGGCCCGCCTGGCTGGACGAGCTGGTGCCCGCCCTGGAAGACGCCGCCAAGCGTAAAGCCTTCAAAGGCCAAAGCTTCAACGCCAAAAGCCGCGCTAACTGGCTGGGCGCGCTGCGCGAATGGAGTGAAAGCGACCTGGAACGCCCCGCGCTGACGCCCGCCGCCTGGAAACGCCTCACCCCGGACGGCATGGCCGAAATCTGGAAAGACGGCGCGCCACCCTGCCCAGCCGCCTGGGAAGCGCTGGCCGAGCTGCCCACCGCGCTCGCCAACCTGCCCGAACCGCGCAACGACCTGCTGATTCACGCCGTGCAGTGGTGCAAGGTACGCCTGGAACGCGAGCAGGAACGCCGCGCCGAAATGGGCCCCAATGACCTGCTCAGCCACCTGGACCGCGCCCTGCAAGGGCCCAACAAAGACGCCCTGGCCGCGCAAATTCTGCGCCAGTTCCCCGTGGCGCTGATTGACGAATTTCAGGACACCGACCCCATCCAATATCGCATCTTCAACGCGGTGTATGAGGTCGCCAAGCCCCGCCGCGACGCCGCCATTCTGCTGATCGGCGACCCCAAGCAGGCCATCTACGCCTTTCGCGGCGCGGATATCTTCACCTACCTGCAGGCCAGAAGGCACACCGCCGGCCGCCACGTCACGCTGGGCACCAACTTCCGTTCCAGCCGCGCCATGGTCGAGGCCGTTAACCACTGCTTCGCGTACGCCGACCGGCAACCCGCCGGGGCGTTTTTGTTCCGCGAAGAAGGCAGCGACAACCCGTTGCCCTTCCAGCCGGTCACCGCCAAAGGCCGCGACGAACAGCTGGTACACCAGGGCCAACCGCTGCCCGCCATGACGCTCTGGGCGCTGCCAAGCGACGAGCCGCTATCCAAAACTGCCTACCAGACCGAAATGGCCGAGCGCTGCGCCTCGCACATGACCGAACTGCTCAGCGCCGGCCAACAGGCAGAAAGCGGCTTCAAGGAAGACGACCAGCTCACGCCGCTCACGCCTTCCGACATGGCGGTACTGGTCAACGGCCTGCAGGAAGCCCGCGCCATTCGCCTGGCGCTGGCCAGCCGCGGGGTCAAAAGCGTTTACCTTTCCGACCACGACAAGGTGTTCAGCTCGCCCATGGCCTCGCAGGTGGAGCGCTGGCTGCGCGCCTGCGCCGATCCGCTGGTCAGCTCCCGCCAGGCTGAAGCCCATCTGCGCGCCGCCCTGGCGACGCCGGTGCTGGGGCTCAGCCTGGCCGACCTGGACCACCTGCAACAAAGCGAGCTGGCCTGGGAAGCGCGGGTCGAACAGTTCAGCCACTACCACCGGCTGTGGCAGCGCCAGGGCGTGCTGCCGTTGGTTCGCCGCATGATGGTGGATTTCGACATTCCCGCCCGCTTGCTGGCGGCGTTCGAAGACGGTGAGCGCTTGCTAACCGACTTGCTGCACCTGGGCGAACTGCTCCAACAGGCCAGCCAGGAACTGGACGGCGAACACGCACTGATTCGCTTTCTGTATGACGCCATCGCCGATCCGGAAAGCCACGGCGACAGCCACAAGCTGCGCCTGGAAAGCGACGCTGACCTAGTCAAGGTAGTCACCATCCACAAATCCAAGGGGCTTGAGTACCCGTTGGTGTTTTTGCCGTTTATCGCCAACCACCGCCCGGTCAGCGACAAGGACCTCCCGTTGCGCTGGCACGACGCCCACGGCCACCTCCAGCTCAGCCTGAGCGCGGATGAAGACACCCTGGCCACCGCCGACCGCGAGCGCCTGGGCGAAGACCTGCGCAAGCTCTACGTCGCGCTCACCCGCGCCCGCCACGCCACCTGGCTGGGGCTGGCGCCGCTCAAGGGGCTGGAAAACAGCGCCATCGGCCACCTGATCAACGGCGGCAAGACCCTCACGCCAGAAGCACTCGCCACCAAGCTGGCAGAGTTGACTGAAGGCAGCGACATTCGCGTTAATTCGCCGCCCGAGCCCACGGCGCTGCGCCTTGCGCCGCCCCAGCAAACCACCACCCTGGGGCACGCCCGCACGCCCAAACGCCCCGCCAAGGAACACTGGTGGATTGCCAGCTACTCGGCACTGCGCCTTTCCGGCACGCTCACCGCCCCTGTAGCCACGCCCCTGGAACCCACCACCGCCCAGGAAGCCACGGCGTTTGAAGTGCTGGATGAACCACAGGAGCTATCTCAGTTGACCCAGCAGGAAGCGTTTCACCTGCACAAGTTTCCGCGTGGCCCCGGCCCCGGCACCTTCCTGCATGGCTTGCTGGAATGGGCCGGCAGAGAAGGCTTTGACAGCGCCGCGACCGACAGCGATGCCCTTGACGATATGCTCTGGCGACGGGTGCAGTTGCGCGGCTGGCAGGCGTGGCAAGCACCGCTGGCCGGTTGGCTAACGACGCTGCTGACCACGCCCTTACCGCTGAACCAAAGCGACAGCGTGCCGCTCACGGAGCTTGGCAGTTATCAGGTTGAGCTAGAATTCTGGTTCGCCGCCAAAGAGGTCAACACCCAGGCCATCGACGCCCTGGTTAGCAAGCACTTACTGCCAGGTGTTGAGCGCCCCGCGCTGGATGCTGACACCCTGAACGGCATGCTCAAAGGCTTTATTGATTTGGCCTTCGAGCACCAGGGGCGCTTCTACGTGCTGGACTGGAAATCCAACTATTTGGGGCCGGATGACAGCGCCTACGAACCCGAGGCCCTGCGCCAGGCGCTACTGACCAAACGCTACGACCTGCAGGCCGCGCTATACCTGCTGGCCATGCACCGGCTGTTAAAAGCGCGCCTGCCAGACTACGACCCGCACCAGCACCTGGGCGGCTCGATGACGGTCTTTCTGCGCGGCAGCCGCAGCCCAGGGCGCGGGGTCTTTGCCGAGCCCGCCCCGGTCGAGCTGATCGAAGCCTTGGATGCCCTGTTTGCCGGCGAGTCATTTTCCACCACGTCGCAAGAGGCCACGCTATGAGCCGCAAACGCACCAACGGCCACCCAGGCGACACCCACACGTTTGACCTGTTCGACGACACCGCCGCCGAAATGAGAGAGCAGAGAGAGCAAAGAGAGCCGAGCGAGCCAACGCCCACGGCGGCTACCGAGCAAGTAAGCGCTTACCTTGCGCTCAGCGACACGGCCGAACTACTGGCGCTGTGCGAGCGCTGGGTGGCGCGGGGTTGGCTGCGGGATTTGGACCGCGCCCTGGTGCGTTTTTTCGCCATGGAAGCGCCAGACGCCCCGCCGCTACTGCTGCTCGGTGCCGCGCTTGCCAGCCACCAGCTAGGCCGCGGCCATGTGTGCCTGGATCTCAACGCTACGCTCAGCGCGCCGGACTTTGCGCTCTCGCTACCGCCGGAAGGCGACGATTTAACCGACCCGCCGCCGCTGCCCAGCCAAGTGCTCGCCCCGCTCACGCTTGCTGACTGGCAAGCCGCGCTCAACCACCCATTGCTTGCCAGCGACGGCCCCGGCAATACGCCGCTCGTGGTCAGCAACAACGGCAACACCACCAAGCTCTACCTGCGCCGCTACTGGCAATACGAGCAAACCCTGCACCAGGAAATCGCCCATCGTCTGGAAGCAATGAACGCCGACGGCGAATCGGCGTTGCTCCCCGATGCGCTGACGATTCTTTTTGACAACACGGGCACCCTGGACTGGCAAAAAACCGCCTGCGCCCTGGCCGCCCGCAACCGCTTTGGCATTATTACCGGCGGCCCCGGCACCGGCAAAACCACCACCGTGGTGCGCCTGCTCGCCCTGTTGCAAACCCTGCAACTGGCAGCGCCCGATGACCAGCCGCTACGCATTCGCCTCGCCGCGCCCACCGGCAAAGCCGCCGCCCGGCTGAATGAATCCATCGCCGGGCAAGTGAATAATTTGCCGATTGATCAGCTAGAGCAGCTCTTAACGAATCGCGTCATGAGCGAAGATGAGACAAGGCGAAGCGCGACGAAAACGCGGAGTTTACATCCTGTAAATAAGCAGTTTGAGGAGCGGTTCAACACAGTATCATCGAGCGCAATAGCGATTCCCACTGAGGTGACCACGCTTCATCGTCTCCTAGGCGCTCACCCCGACACCCGCCACTTCCGCCACAATGCCGCCAACCCGCTGGCGCTGGACGTGCTGGTGATCGACGAAGCCTCGATGGTGGATATCGAAATGATGACCGCCGTGCTGCGCGCCCTGCCCGCCCAGGCGCAGCTGGTGCTGCTGGGGGATAAAGACCAGCTCGCCTCGGTGGAAGCCGGTGCCGTACTGGGCGACCTGTGCCGCCGAGCCGAGGCCGCCCACTACACGCCGGAGACCGCCCAATGGCTGGAACATGCCACCGGCCAGCCGCTGCCGCCGGACTACATCGACGCCCAGGGCCAGCCCCTCGACCAGGCGATTACCATGCTGCGGGTCAGCCACCGCTTTAACGAGCACAGCGGCATCGGCCAACTGGCCCAGGCGATCAACCAGCCAAGCCACAACCATCGTCCAGAGGAAAAACACCAGGCAGTGAACCAGGTGCTGCGCCACGGCTACCCGGACCTGCACCACCTGACGCTGACCGACGACGCCGCGCTGGATAAGCTGGTCATTCACGGCAGCCCCGACAAATTTATCAACGGTGGCGAAGGCCGCACCGACCATAACGGCGCCCCCATCGCCCCACCCACCGGCTACCGCCACTACCTGAACGTGCTGAACGCCCAGCGCCCGCGCGGGGAATCGTTTGAGGAAAGCGCAGACGCCTACAACGACTGGGCAGACGCGTTACTCAGCGCCTACAGCCACTTCCAGCTGCTCTGCGCGCTGCGCAAAGGCCCGTGGGGGGTCGAAGGACTGAACCTGCGCATCGCCAAAACATTGCGCCACGAAAAGCTGCTGTACGGGAGTGATTTCACGCTGGAGAAAGGCTGGTATGAAGGCCGCCCGGTGCTCGTCACCCAAAACGACTACGGCCTGAAACTGATGAACGGCGATATCGGCATCACGCTAGCGGTGCCCGACCCGCGCACGCCGGGCAAAACACTTTTACGCGTAGCCTTCCCCACCAGCGACCCGGAAAAGCCCATCCGTTGGGTACTTCCCTCACGCCTGCACGCGGTGGAAACCGTGTTCGCGATGACGGTACACAAATCCCAGGGCTCGGAGTTCAAACACACCGCCCTGCTGCTACCGCCCACCATCAACCCCATTCTCACCCGCGAGCTGGTCTACACCGGCATCACCCGCGCCCGCGATTGGCTTACGCTGATTGAAGCAAAACGCGGGGTAATGAATGAGGCGGTAACTAGGGAGGTTATGAGGGTTAGTGGGTTGGAAGGAATTTAACGCCCGGCTCACGCGCCGGTTTGGAGCCACAGCGCGGCGGAAAATCGGTCGCTGTGCAGCCGATTGTTAACTGCTGATGCTCAACGTCAATGGTATGTGGTCACTTATTGAAATCCAGTCGTCGTGCCGACCGACCTGCAAAGTACATTCTTTCGTAAAATCAGACGAGGTGAAAACGTAATCAATGTGATACGCCTTCTGGCGGTTCCGCTGTAAGAAAAATGTTGGGCTGGTTTCGTTTCCCTGCTCTTCTTCGAAGACTCTGTGATACTGGCTCTTGAAACCCATCTCGTTAAGCTCGGCAATTACGTCCGAGTGATTCCACCAACGGTCAGGCTTATCCCAGCGAACATTGCTATTAAAATCGCCAAGAATGACTGTTTTTGGCCGGCAAAGGTCTTCACGATGAATCTGAAGATACTTCCAAAATTGCCCCATATAACCAAATGATTCTTCATTTCTCCCCTTCGTCCATACGGCTAGTGCCGTGAAATCTCCGTCAATGGTGAAAGGCAGAAAAAGCCTGAGATCTTCCGTGTTCCAATTCAGTGTTTCACTTTTGCTGGACAGCCCAGATACAGAAAAGCTGCCGTTCCAATCTAACTTTTGAACTCGATGACCGTTTCGTGGAAAAATGCCGATACCACGATTTTTTGACTCGCCCACCCACAGGTAAGAACCTGCCCACTCCCTGTAAGCGGGGGTCGATAGCGCAGGGTCTTCACATTCCTGAATCACCAAGACATCAGCTTCCAAGCTCTCTGCTTCAGCAAGCTTTCGTCGCAGTGCTCCATTACAGTTCCAGGTTACAACTTTCATAGGTAAATACAGTTAACGCAGAGCACACCGGCGCACTTTAGTGCGTCCGAATGACGTGATTAGTTATTTGTGGGGCCAGAAACGTTCTTCCACAGCACATCCGGATGCGAGTCCGGGAAAAGATCAGGCGGGAGGTCGACCCCACTGCAAATATAAGCCCAGTTATCTTGAATGTTGTCAGGTGCGAGTCCTAGACCGATGAGAAGCCTCACATGTGCCCACCAGCCAAAGCGAACTCCCTTGTATACCGACTCAAAATCTATAGATCGAACCTTTTCGAGCCTCTTTTCGGTGTAGGGATGCAAATGAGTTAACGGAATGCGGAATTCTTTGTAAAACTCATCTTTATATTTCAGAAATTCACGATCTGGTTGATTCAGGACTTTTAAGGCTGCTTGCCAATCCTTAGCGAAACCGTTGCCCTTGGAAACCTTCCGGACTGAATCGTTTATTGACACAGCATTTGAGATAATCGCCTCCATTGAGGCTTGATATAGGACTACTGTTGCTCAATGGTTCGGACAGTTTTAAAGAAAGCCTGATGCTCAGATAATGGGGTCTCTGACAACATCACCACCCGAGCACAGGCTTTCATGGAAA
>NZ_JARWAN010000026.1:0-49675 GCF_031451755.1 Vreelandella vilamensis
GTCTGGACTTCAATCGCATAAAATCCCGACCCGACTTTGACGAGATGTGCCACTACGGCGCTATCGCGTCATGAAACTGTCCTAACCATTGCGGTAAGAGGACGGCAAAAATTATCTTGATTGGGTCAGTCGCAGTAAATGCCATTAAGCCCTCTTTGCTTTTAAGTGCATAACGCTTAGATCCACCTACACTATAGTTATTTACTTCAATGTAAAGAAGTGTAGTCTTTCGCGTGTCCACCTGAGACGCGGATAGGTAAGGGCAAACGCACTATAGCTTGACCAGCATTTTACCGGTGTTGCCACCGTCAAACAGGGTGAGGAAGGCGTCAGGGGTGCTTTCAAGCCCTTCTTTAACTGTCTCTTTATAGTCGATCTTGCCTTCCGCTATTTGCGAGGCCACTTCGTTAAGAAAGTCTGGATAATTTGACCAGTGGTCGGCAACGATAAAACCCTGCATCTTAGCTTTGCGCACCACCAGTTGAGATAGATTGCTGGGGCCAGGGGTAGGCGTTTTGGCGTTGTAGCTTTCGATCATGCCGCATACGGCGATGCGCGCGCCTTCATTTATCTGGCTAAGCGCCGCTTCAAGACACGTGCCACCGACGTTTTCGTAGTAAACATCGATGCCGTTAGGGCTGGCAAGCTTTATGGCGTCGCTTAACTCCTGTGCGGTACGGTCACGATAGCTAACCGGTTCAACGCCCAGCGACTCTAGCCAGGCAAGTTTGTGAGCAGCGCCCGCGATACCGACGACATGGCAGCCCTTGGCTTTGGCTAGCTGTATTGCCATGGAGCCCACTGCGCCGCTTGCCGCGCTGACTAGCACATTATCGCCCGGCTTACAGTCGGCAACCACGTTTAGGCCTGTCCAGGCAGTCATGCCGGGCATGCCTAAAACGCCCAGATAGGCCTGTTCGGGAACATCGATATCGGGTAATGGAGTAGCACTTTGTGCAGGCACCTGCGCGATATCTCGCCAACCGCCCATATGGCTCACTTTATCGCCCACTTTTAGGCTTGAGTCATTGGTCTCGATAACCTCGCCAATGGCACCGCCTTCCATTGGCTTGCCAAGTTCAAACGGTTCCACATAAGTACGTACACCGCTCATGCGACCGCGCATGTAAGGGTCAACTGAAAGCCAGCGATTACGTATACGTACTTCGCCCTCGGCCAAGTCTGGGAGGGTTTGTGTTTCTAATTTAAAAAGTTCGCGGTCGGGTAGGCCGTTGGGATAATCGGTAAGCGTATAAAATTGCGACTGCATAAATGCCTCCTGCGAATACATATCATTCTATATACGTATCATGCGAATACGTATTTCGTGAATACATGGCGTATGGAACGCCTATAGCATAGAGATCATTAGCCTGCTTGCAAGCTCGGTCACGTATACGCCAATAAGCACAATCGAGTAGGAAGGGGAGTTGCCTCCCCTGCCCTCTCACACCACGTCAACACGCCCTAGCCAGGCGGTGAAGTCTTAATAGCGGCTGCATGCCACGCGGCGCGCAGTCATTAATGTTAAAGGAGCAGGGGACATCGTGTATTTCCTCGATAGGTGGTGGCGCCCGGGTAGGGCGCAAAAGCTCACTTGGGCCGGATAAGCCTGCGTGATATGTTAGACATACGTATACCATAGAGGCTCGCTTTTCTGGTGGGGAGCTTTTCTTTGCAACAAGCTGGGGCGTTACTAAACTCAAGAGACTTGGCTCTATGGTTCGATCTCACTTTGGCCTATAAAAGTACCCGAATGGGAGACACTAATGGTAACCCTGACCATAAACGGACAGCAGCACGAGCTGGATATTCCCAGTAATATGCCCTTGCTTTGGGCAATCCGCGATGTAGTGGGAATGAAAGGTACCAAATTCGGGTGCGGCATCGCTAAATGTGGCGCCTGCACGGTGCATTTGGATGGTGTTGCGACGCGCTCCTGCATAACGCCGGTTTCCACTGCCGAAGGAAGTGAGATCACCACCATTGAAGCCATGGCGGATGACGCGGTGGGCAAAAAAGTTCAGCAGGCCTGGTTGGATTTGGGGGTAGCCCAGTGTGGCTATTGCCAAGGCGGACAGATAATGACGGCAACAGCGCTATTAAAGGAAAACACCCAACCAGGCGCTGATGAGATACGTGATGCCATGGCAGGCAACTTGTGCCGCTGTGGTACTTATAATCGCATCCTGGCGGCCGTGGAGCGTGCCTCTACTGAGGAGGTCAGCTCATGAGCCAGTTAAAAGATACTCAGTTAAAAGATACATTGTTGCTCGCCAATGTTAGCCGCCGCGGTTTGTTGAAAGGGCTAGCCGCCGGTTCCGCGTTTTTGCTGGCCGCCCGCTGGGATTTAGGCTTTGCCAATGAACAAGCGCAGTTTGGGGCGGGCGCCATGCCCGGTGGTTGGGTGGATGACCCCAACGTGTTTATCCATATCGATACTGACGGCGTGGTCACCATCGTTAACAACCGTGCCGAGATGGGCCAAGGTATTCGCACGAGCCTCGTGATGGTCGCGGCCGACGAGCTGGGCGCGGATTGGGAGCAGGTTCGGGCAGAACAGGCGAATGCAGATCAGGACAAGTACGGCAATCAAAATACCGACGGTTCTCGCAGCATGCGCCATTGGTACGACCCTATGCGTCGTGCCGCGGCGGCCGCACGGCTAATGCTTGAGCAGGCGGCGGCCGACCAATGGGGAGTGCCGGTGCACGAGGTGCGTGCTGAGATCCATAAGGTGGTGCACCGCTCCTCTGGACGAGAACTCGGATTTGGCGAACTTGCCGAAGCGGCTCGGGAACTAGAGGTGCCCGGTCGGGATGCGTTGGTCTTGAAAGCTGACAACGAGCTGCGCTTTATTGGCAAAGAAACGGGCCTGATCAATGGCGAGCTTAAATCTGCTCACCCCAAAGCCATCGACGGTGAAGACATTGTTTCTGGCAAGGCGGTATTCGGGGCTGATGTGGATCTGGAAGACACCCTATACGCGGTTGTGGCGCGTCCTCCTGTTTACGGCGCAAAGGTGAAAAGCGTCGATGACAGCGAGGCGCTGAAAGTCACCGGCGTCAACAACGTGATGCGCATTGAAGGCACCGACCAGCCCGGCGCATTCCATCCACTCGGTGGTGTGGCGGTTGTGGCAAGTAATACCTGGGCGGCGATGGAGGGCCGCAGGGCGCTGAAGATCGAGTGGGACTTGGACGCGGCTGGAGACAATGCTGATTACACCTCTGAGACTTACCGCGAGTCGCTGGAAAAGGTCGCGCAATCGCCGGGTAAGGTCATTCGTCAATCGGGCGATGTGGAGGCGGCCCTCGAAGAGGCTAGCCAACGGGTCTCCGCGACGTATTACATGCCCCACATGGCTCAGGCGCCGATGGAGCCCCCTGCTGCAGTGGTGAGATTCACACAGGGGAAGGCAGAGGCCTGGGCGCCGGTTCAGAATCCAAGAGCGACTCGCGAAGGTATTGCGGGCGCGCTGGGCCTGGATAAGGAAAACGTCACCGTTCATCAGACACTGCTGGGCGGTGGGTTTGGGCGTAAGTCGAAACCGGATTTTGTGATCGAAGCGGCCTACGTGGCGAAAGCATATGAGGGGCGGCCCATTAAGCTGCAGTGGTCGCGGGAAGATGATATCCAACATGCTTACTTTGGTGCGGTTTCCGTCGATCACCTGGAGGCGGGCCTCGACAGCGAAGGCAAGGCCTCCAGCTGGCGCCATCGCACGCTTTCCCCGAGCATTGGCTCGCTATTTGCGCCCGATCCCAAACACAAGCAGGAATTTGAGCTGGGGATGGGCTTCAATACCATGCCCTTTAGCATTCCAGCCATCCGGCTAGAAAACCCGCCGGCTCCCGCTCACGTGCGCATTGGCTGGTTCCGCTCGGTGTATAACCTTCCCCACGCCTGGGCGATTCAGAGCTTTGCCCACGAAATGGCCGTCGCGGCCGGCAAGGATCACCGAGACTATGCGCTGGAACTCCTGGGGCCGGACCGGGAAGTGCATAACCTGACCGTGGGCGATAGCTGGAATTACGGAGAAGACCCGGACAAGTACCCGATCGATGTGGCGCGGATGCGTCGTGTGATCGAACGCGCCACCGAAGAAGCCGGCTGGGGCCGGGAGATGCCGGAAGGTCGCGGCGTTGGGCTTGCTTTTCACCACAGCTTTGTTTCCTACACCGCCGTTGTCTTCGACGTGGAAGTGAACGATGGCGGCGAGCTGACCATTCACCGGGCAGATATTGCCTTCGACTGCGGCCCCCAGGCTAACCCCGAGCGTATTCGCGCCCAGATGGAAGGTTCCTGCATCATGGGGATTGGCGTTGCCCTGCAAAGCGAAGTGACGTTTGAAAACGGCGTCGCCCAGCAAAGTAACTTCGACAACTACCTAATCCCGCGTATGCCTAACGCGCCAAGAGAGATCCGGGTGCATCTAATCGACAACCCCAACGATGCGATGGGGGGCGTCGGGGAGCCAGGCTTTCCACCGGTGGCACCGGCGCTTTGCAATGCCATTTACGCCGCTACAGGCAAGCGCATCCGGCGTCTTCCGGTCGGTGACCAGTTGAGCTGATGTCCATGCAGAGCTTGGACTATCAGGTCATTGGGCAAGCCATCGCGTGGGTGGAAAACGGTGCAACCGTTTGGTTGTGCACCGTGCTGTCAACCTTTGGCTCCTCGCCCCGGGAACCAGGATCGCTCATGGTGGCAAAGGCCAACGGGGAGCATGTCGGTTCACTCTCCGGTGGGTGCGTGGAAGAGGATTTTCTGGCGCGTTTAGCAGCCGGTGATTACGCGCTGCCAGCCGTTATCGTGCGCTACGGTGCCCCGGCTGATACTTTAGAGGGTTCATCGATTCGCCTGCCCTGCGGAGGTATCTTAGATGTGCTGGTCGAGCGAATCATCGCGACGTCCGATAATCTGGCGCATCTTGAACAGGTTAGGGCGTCTTTGTCGGGTGACAAAACAAACGAGAAAGGGCTTGCGCGATGTATCCGGATGACCGACGGCAAACGCTGGCTGGAAACGATGGTGCCCACCGGGCCACGCGTTGAGTGGCAGGAAGGTGAAGAGATCGCCAAGGTGCGTATTGGGCCCGTCGCGAAACTCATTCTTGCCGGCTACTCAACGGTGGCCGCCGCCTGCGCGCAGTTTGCGATCAGTTTGGGCTATCAGGTGGTGCTCTGTGATCCTCGCGAGGAGGTGACGCGAAATATCGTGTTGCCAGAGGGCGTGGCGTTTATTCCTCAGTTACCTTCGTTATATATCGCGGCCCAGGGAGCGTGCACGCCGTCAACGGCCGTGGTGGCCGCCACCCATGACCCGCGCATTGACGATCTGGCTATGATGGCAGCGGTCAAAACGCCTGCTAGCTATATCGGCGTGATGGGTTCACGGCGCACCTCCCAGGCCCGGGAGGAAAGACTTCGACGCACGGGCGAACTTAATCAGGCAGAAATCGAGCGAATACATATGCCTATCGGGCTCGATCTTGGCAGCAAAACCCCCGCTGAAATAGCGCTTGCGATTGTGGCCGACATCGTTCGAGTAAGGCGTGGGCGCACGCTCGCTGAGCTATGAACCGAACTGCTGCGTTGATAATGGCGGCGGGGGCTAGTTCACGTTTTGACGGATGTAAGCTGCTGGCTGAAGTTAACGGTCAAGCGTTGCTGCAACAAAGCATCGACTTGGTATCCGGAGTGTTGCCAGATAATGTCTACGTGGTTACAGGCGCTTGGCATCGTGAACTCATGCAGGCAAAAAAAAAGAGAAAGCTATCTGGGGGGGCTTTTATTTATGCCGATACCTGGTCTGAGGGCTTGTCAGCCTCTTTGGTAACCGGCATCTGCCATCTAGAGCGCGACTACGACGCTGTGCTTGTCGTGCTCGCGGATCAGGTCGCGCTTTCGCGGGATGACTTAGAGCGATTGTTAGCTACCTTCGATGGGCGCAACATCGCCTGTGGTTTTTACCATGGCCGGCGGGGCGTACCCGCTATCTTTGGCCGAAATAGCTTCCCTCGATTAAAGCAACTTAGCGGAGATCAAGGAGCCAAAGCAGTGTTATACGAAACGGCCATCCCTGTTCTTGAGTGCTCGATCCCCAATGCCTCTCTAGATATTGATAACCGTGAGCAGCTAGCGCAGTGGAAAGGGTAATGTTTAATGTCTTACGCGGAATTCCACGTCCAAGCCACGCATTGGGCGTGGATGGATAGCGTGCCGTCCGCTAGGACGGCTTGGCTTGGTTTTCGATATAGCGCCTGATGATATCCGTCGTGGTGTCATCGCCCACACTGAGCAGGCAATAAGGCCCCGGCCAAAAACGATCGCGCCAACGCTTCGACTTGATCGCATCTCCGTCATCTTTGCGAATCCGGCGGCTGGTCACGGTTTTGATGCTGTTGATCAACTTGGCCGGCATCACCGAGGAATGCAGTTCCAATAGCGCATGTACATGATCGGCTTCACCCGAAAACTCCACCACCCCAACGTCCTGCTGCCCAAGGCAAGGATCGTACATCGGAATGTCTTTCAGTGAAGCTGATGATTGAGGAGCCGGGTGCGTCAATCGCGCATGCCCTGATCTGTGGGGGCCGGGTCGAGCAATCGCCCGGTCTACCCAACCAATTTACTAATCAATCGATACGCTAAATTGTGGTGGGGTATGCTGCTAATGCAGAGTGCTTAAGGGGGGTTTATCGCTAGGCATCGAACTTGCAGGCGTGCAAGGGTGTTGTCGACTAACCTTGAGTCATCCGCCGCTAATTACTCGGGATACTTGGCAGATCAATGCCTGGAGCCCATTCCGACAACCGGAGGCTCTTAACGTGGAATTTAAGGATTATTATCAGGTGCTCGGCGTGGAGAAAACCGCAACGGCCGAGGAGGTTAAAAAAGCCTACCGCAAGCTGGCACGCAAGTTTCACCCCGATATCAGCAAAGAGTCGGATGCCGAGCAGCACATGCAGGAAATCAATGAGGCCAAGGCCGTGCTGTCTGATCCCGAGAAGCGTCTGGCCTACGACCAACTCGCTCAGCAGTATCATTCTGGCCAGGATTTCCAGCCACCTCCCGACTGGGATGCAGGTTTTGAGTATAGCGGGCACGGTTTCGAGGACGCCGACCTCGGTGAATTCAGTGATTTCTTTGCCAACCTCTTCGGCCAAGGCGGCCGGCAAAGGGGAGCAGGGCGCGGCTATCAGATGCGCGGCGAGGATCGTCATGCCAAAGTGGTTATTGATCTCGAAGATGCCTACCACGGCGCTACCCGTTCGATCACGCTGTTAGTGCCCCAGGTCGATGCCCAGGGTCGCGTCAGTTCTAGAGAGCATACGCTTAACGTGGGGATACCCAGGGGTGTAAAAGCGGGCCAGCATATCCGGCTCTCGGGTCAGGGCAGTCCTGGTATCGGCGGTGGACCAGCGGGTGATTTATTTCTTGAAATCCACTTTACCCCCAACCCACGGTATCGGGTTGAAGGACGGGATGTTTACCAAACGGTACCGGTCACGCCCTGGGAGGCTGCTTTGGGTGCAAGTATTGAGACCCCCACGCCGTCTGGAATGGTGAAGGTGAAGGTGCCCTCGGGTTCGCAATCCGGGCGTCGGTTGCGCTTGAAAGGGCGCGGCATTCCTGGGCCTGAACCTGGCGATCTGTATGTTGAGCTAGCGGTAGTGCTGCCCCCGGCCGATAGCGATAAGGCACGGGAACTCTATGAAACCATGGCGCGGGAACTGGCATTCGATCCGCGTCAACGGAAGGGAGGCTAGGCCATGGTACAGCAAGCTATTACCAGCGGTGATCTAATCGACGAGGCCACCCTGACTCTCGACGAGTTGGCGCGTGCCTGCTCGGTGGAAACCGACTGGGTTATTGAGCGCATTGAGAGTGGCCTACTGGCTGACGGTTCACCCTATGTGGCGACTTGGCGCTTCACCAGTCATGACCTGACCCGTGCCCGACGGATGTGCCAGTTGGAGCGCGATTTTGAGGCCGCGCCCGAACTTGCCGCATTGGCGACTGACTTGATCGAGGAAAATCAGCGCCTCAAAGATCGGTTGCGCGCTGCGGGACTTTGAGGAAATGATTAGTTGTTGGCATTACCTGTTGCAATAGGGGCAATGTTGATTTCCGCCTCAAAACCGTCCTGCCGTCCTGTTGCCGGTGACCGAAGATGCAGGGTCATCCCGGCGCCTTTGGCGATTGCATCGGCAATCGCCAGGCCCAGGCCGGAACCGGAAGCGTCTGTTTTTGAGCGTGCAAATCGATTCCGCAATAAAGCGAGCTGATTCGGTGGCACGATGTCACCCCCGTTGCAGACTCTGAAAACCCCTTTATCCTTCAGGCTGACCTCCACCGGCTGACTACGGGAGCCATGCTTGAGGGCATTCTCAATCAGATTGCGCGCCAGAATGGCGAACGCATCGGGGTCAAGGAAGGAATTCACTTCACGCTCCGGCAGCGACAAGACAATGCGTCCCGGTGCCTGGTCCTCAAAATCACGGACAATCATCGCGAGTATGGGCACTAGATCGTGCGGGCTTTGTGACAGTGCGCCGCCGCCTTCCGCTTTCGCCAGCTCCAGCAGTTTTCCGGACAGCACTGACAGACTGCGCAGCGATTCTTCAATTTCTGCGACATTATGTTGCAACGGCTCATCGGATATCCGGGTTTTCAGTCGCTGCACTTTGGCGAGCGCGGTTGCCAGGGGGGTCCGCAATTCATGGGCACTGTTGGCGGTAAAGCTTCGTTCGGACTCAAGGGCACGATGCAATCGCTCCAGCAGTCGGTTGACGGCAACGGCAATCGGTTCAAATTCAAGGGGCAGCTGATTCTCTGCAACCGGGGAAAGATCTCCGGCACCCCGGGATTCTATGGATTGCTGGAAATCGACCACCTTGCGCAGGGAAAGTCGGACAATCCACCAGATACCCAGTAGGCTGACTGGAATCAGAACAATTAACGGCATCAGCAAGGCTAACCCCGCCTCCAGTGCCGATTCACGTCGGTGCGCCAAGGGTTCAGCCACTTCAAGATAGATCGTGTTACTGACCGCCGACACGCCGTATAGCCGATGGGTCGGCGTGTTTGAAAAACCTTCCTTGGGTGTTGTACCAAAAACCTCAGGATTGGCGTCGTGGGACTGGAGCAAGAGATTGCCGTGGTCGTCCCGGACCAGATAAGTCAGGTACTCATCGTGGTTCTGCAGGGCAGGAGCCCTTTGATTCCCGCTACCATTTTCCCGGTTCAAGATATCGGTGACGGCCAGCGGCAGGATGCGCTGGGCGGTTTCTTCCAGGGCGCTGTCGAAGACCTCGTTCATTTCATGTTGTGCCACCAGACCGGAAGCAATGACACCCAGCAGCCAGAGCAGGGTGACGCCGAGAGTAAGGCCGATACCGAGTGTTTTTTGCAGGCTGGTTCTAGTGGCCATGTGTTTCCAGGCGATAGCCCATTCCCCTGACGGTTACGATGGCGTCCCGCCCCAGTTTTTTGCGCAAGCGGCTGACATAAACCTCGATGGTGTTACTTTCGATCTCGGCCCCGAAGGCGTAAAGACGATCCTCTAGTTGCGATCGCGATAGTAGCATTCCGGGGCGCTGGATAAAGCCCTCGAACAGTGCCCACTCCCGGGCCGTCAGTTCTACCGGCAGCCCATTGCGATGGATATGATGGTCGCGAAGATCGACCTCCAGCTCACCCACCTGTATGACCGGGCTCGGATCACCCCGGTACCGGCGGGCGACTGCAGCGACACGGGCTGACAGCTCGGAAAGATCAAAGGGTTTTACCAGATAGTCGTCGGCGCCGGCGTTCAGCCCCTCAATTCGGTCAGACACCTGATCCCTGGCGGTAAGAATAATCACGGGTGTTGTCTTTCCGGTTGCGCGGAGCTTCCGCAAAAAACCGAAACCATGGCCATCGGGCAGCATCAGGTCGAGCAGAATCAGGTCGTAAGCTGTGGTCTGAACGCTTGCCTCGGCGTAGCCGAGAGTTTGCACCCAGTCCACCGCGTGGCCGTCGTCGGCAATCTGATCCCGCACAGCCTCGCCCAGCCCCGCCGTATCCTCCACCAAGAGTACCCGCATCGTTCACCTCTGATCCTGCATTGGAATCAAGATACTACATCCGGAACCTGACAGCAGTCTGAATGGCCATCAAGGCTGTTATAGCGCTGCACGGACCTTCAGCTGACTGTCAGGTTTGGACGCTAGCCTTGCTCAAAACATTCCAGGTGTCGATCGCAGGAGATGTCATGATCCGGATAATTTTGCCTTTCATTGTGCTGGTTTCAGGCCTCTGGGCCTGGAATCTCGCTTTGGGTCCTGGGGCCGGTTCCCCTTGGGCGGTCTACGATCAGAGCCTGCTGCTCAGCGGGCTATTATCCATTGCATTGATGTCGCTGGCCATGATGTTGGCACTGCGTCCGGTCTGGCTGGAACGACCACTGGGCGGGCTGGATCAGATCTACCTGATCCACAAATGGGCCGGCATCCTGGCGGTGGTATTCGCCGCCGCCCATTGGCTGATTGAAATGGGCGACGATGTCATCGAGTCGATTTTCGGCGAGGCAGGTAAGTTCGACCAGGATTATTCCGGGTTTATCGACGCCATGCGCGATGCCGCGGAAGACATAGGCGAATTCGCCGTTTATCTGTTGTTCGCGATGCTGCTAATCACCCTGTGGCGCAAGTTCCCCTACAAATACTGGCGCTACCTGCATCGCGGCATGCCGGCGCTTTACCTATTGCTCGCGTTCCATGCAGCGTGGCTCACTCCGCTGCAATGGTGGCAGCAGCCAATCGGACTACTGATGGCGATTCTGCTGCTCGGAGGCAGCCTTGCCAGCGGGCTGTCTCTGACAGGCCGAGTCGGCCGGCGTCGCCAGGTTCGCGGCACGGTCACAGCGATCAAAACCCCGGCCCGCGATGTTACCGAGGTTACCTGCCACCTGGGACCGGCATGGCGCGGGCACCGTGCGGGACAATTTGCCTTTGTGACCTTTGATCGGCTGGAGGGGGCGCATCCGTTCACCATTGCCAGTGCGGATCGGGCAAATGGCACCGTCACTTTTCTCATCAAATCCCTCGGCGACTATACCCGCAATCTCAGCCAGAAAATCAGCGTGGGTCAGACAGTGAAGGTTGAAGGGCCCTACGGCCGTTTTAACTTTGACCGGCGCAACCGCAAGTCCCATCAAATTTGGATAGCAGGCGGCATCGGTATCACGCCATTTCTGGCCTGGCTTGAAGCCCTAGACAGCAGCACCGCCACCGCGCCTGAAGCAGATCTGCATTACTGCACACGCAACGCCGATGAGGATCCCATGGTGGGTCGACTCCGGGTGCTTTGCGGGGGATTTCCTGGCATTCATCTTGAGATTCACGACAGCAGCAGGGGGCAGGCGCTGTCAGCAGAGAAGCTGTCTACCAATGGACATCCGACTGCGAACGCAGAGGTCTGGTTCTGCGGCCCGGCAGGACTGGGGCAAGCCATCAGAAAAGGCTTGCGGGCTGCACCCTTGCGCCTGACGCGCTTCCATAAAGAGGCCTTCCAGTTCCGCTGATAAGGCCTGGCTTGTTCAGGTCACTGTCAGGTTGGCGCCGTAGAGTGAATGTAACGAAAACAGCAGGAGAATCACCATGAAAACCAAACCCCTTGTTCTGAGCCTTTCTTTGCTGCTTCTGAGCGGTACCGCACTGGCCAGTGATGACTGCGACGACCCGGTGGCGAATTGGCAGCCCCGTGAAAATCTGCGTGAAAAGCTGGAAGCCGAAGGCTGGACCGTGCGCCGAATCAAGGTTGACGACGGCTGCTATGAGGTTAAAGGCCGCGATTCCAATGGTGTAAGGGCAGAGGCTGAATTCGCCCCCGCTTCACTGAAGATGATGAAGTGGGAACGGGAAGAAGACGATGATGATGACGAGTACGAGGACGAACGCGATGACAGAGACAGGCTGATGAACGAACAGCAGGGCGATGCCAAAACCCGAATGCCAAGCAACGGCATTGTTAAAGGTCGCCCCAGTGTAACGGTTGAATAACCCGCCAGTACCTTGTGTTTATGAGTTACGCAGTACCTGTTTTGACTGGAGATACCCCATGAAGAAAACCCTGTTTGCGCTGGGCCTGGCGATTGCAGTGGCTATGCCCGCCTTTGCCCAGGCCCGTGAAGTGACCTTCACGACCGAATTGCAGAATTACCGGGGCGATGGCGCCTACGTGGTGCTTTACCTGACCGATGCGTCCGGGACCTATCAGGGCACGCTCTGGGTGGCCGGTGAGAAATCCAAATACTACAAACATCTGAGTGGTTGGGCCCGGGGCAGCAGGCTGGACCCCGCCGAGTACGACGGCCTGACCGGGGCCAGTATCACCAGTGGCCGCACCCTGAAAATCACTCTGAACCTGGATGATTCGCTGATCGATAGCGGTCATGAGGTTCGTGTTGACTCGGCCGTTGAGGATATGCGCGATATCAGGGCGGATGTCGTGGCACCCCTGACCACGGAAGGCTCCGGCAAGCCGGTGTCTGGGCGCGGGTATGTACGCTCTCTCACCTACGATCTTCAATAAGCTGGCAGGAGTTAGAGCTATGTTGCGCAAGTTCCACGGCTTACCGGGCCTGCTGGCAGGGCTGTTGCTGATGGTTCTCTCCGTTACGGGTGCTGTGTTGGCTTTGGCGCCTGCGCTGGATAGAGCCTCAGCGGTCGTTCCGGCTTCTGGAGACGTCAGTGTTGCCGAACTGGCAGGCCGGGTAGTGGCCCAATACCCCGGGACTGAACAGATCGTGCGAGAGCCTTCCGGCAAGGTCATTGTTTATTACAGCCGTGATGGCCAGGTCGGGGCGGACCTGGTCAACCCGCTAACCGGTGAGGGTATTGCACCCTATGAATCGTCGGCTTTCTTTGGCTGGGTCAAGGATCTGCATCGTTCGCTCATGCTTGATGATGCCGGTAGAGCGCTGGCCGGGGTAATGGCCGCTTTGATGGGGCTGCTGTGTGTCTCGGGAATGCTATTGCTGGCCCGCCGCATTGGTGGCTGGAAGAATTTACTAAGACCCTTTTCCGGCTCTGGCAGCAAACGGGTCCACGCCGAGTTGGCGCGATTTGCCGTGCTTGGCTTGCTGTTGTCAGCGCTGACCGGCAGCTATATGTCGGCGCAGCGCTTTGGCTTGCTGCCGGAAGCATCCGCAACCGGACCAGGGTTTCCGGCTGAGGTCTCCGGCGGGCAACCGGCCCCGGTGGGCACCTTGAACGCGCTTGGTAATGTTGACCTGGGTGAATTTCGTGAACTGGTGTTCCCTTATCCCGGCGACCCGCAGGACGTCTATTCCCTGACCACTACTGGCGGCTCCGGCTTTGTCGATCAGGCGACCGGTGAGTTACTGCAGTACCAGCCACGCTCTGAAGGCAGCATCGTGCAGCAGTGGATCGTCAGTCTGCACACCGGCGAGGGCCTGTGGTGGCTGGGTCTGATTCTCGGGGCTGCGGCGCTGACCGTGCCGGTGCTGTCGGTGACGGGAATGACCATCTGGTGGCAGCGCCGCCGGTCGCCAGGGAAGTTGCCGGACAATGCCGATGCCTCTCTGGCAGACACCATTATCCTCGTTGGCTCCGAAGGTAATACCACCTGGGGGTTTGCCCGGGAACTCCACGCCAGCCTGAACAAGGCGGGGTTTCATGTGCATTGCAGTGAAATGAATGCCCTGGCAGACCGTTATCCTCAGGCCTCCAGGCTTTTCGTGTTGACCTCGACCTACGGCGATGGCGACGCACCCGCTTCGGCCCGGCGGTTTATGGCCAGGCTTGGCAACTTCCGCCCCGGTAAGGCGCTGAAATTTGCAGTACTGGGCTTTGGTGACCGGCAGTTTTCCAACTTCTGCAAGTTCGCGGTGGACGTGGACGCGGCGCTCGCTGATAAAGGGCTTAGCCGGCTGCACACCGTTGAACGGATTGATCGATGCTCCTCACCGCAATTCAGAGAGTGGGGAGAAAAGATCAGCGAGGAAATCGGGGTTCCACTCGCGTTGGATTACAGCCCGTTGCCGCCCGCCACGGTCGAGTTGGAATTGATAGAACGGGCAGATTATGGGCTCGCAGTGCAGGCGCCTACCAGCATTCTGCGTTTCAAGGCAGCAGAGCCGGGCGGATGGAGGAAGTACCTTCCCAGCAACCACAAGACGCTGCCAGCATTTGAGGCAGGCGACCTGCTGGGCGTGATGCCGCCGAACGGACAGGCCCCGAGGTTCTACTCACTTGCATCCTCTGCCACGGACGGGGTTCTGGAGATATGCGTTCGCAAACAACCGGGCGGGCTTTGCTCCGGGTATTTGCACGAGCTCAGGCCGGGTGATCGTATCGAGGGTTTCGTTCGCGAAAATCCTGACTTCCGGCCGGCCAAGGGCAGCAACCCTGTGATACTGATCGGGGCGGGGGCTGGAATTGGGCCATTGGCTGGCTTCATCAGAAAAAATACCAGCCGCAGTCCTATGTACTTGTACTGGGGAGGACGCAGTTCGCAATCGGATTTTCTTTATAAACCAGAACTGCGGCACTACCTTGATGACCATCGGCTGACCGGACTCAATACGGCGTTTTCCCGATCCGACGAACGCGCCTATGTTCAGGATAAGCTCCGGCAGGATGAGTCGGCGGTGCGCCAGATGGTCAGTACGGGGGCCCAGATTCTGGTCTGTGGTGGCCGGGATATGGCAGCGGGGGTAAGGCAGGTCATTGATGATATTCTCAAGCCCCTGGCAACCGATGTTAAAATGCTCAAAGCTCAGGGGCGGTATCTGGAGGATATTTATTGATGGGCGACGCAGCGAACAAAAACTTCATAGAGTGGACAACAGTGTTCCACCAAGCAATTCAGGATGAAAAATGAACACACCACGTAATTACTCTGGAATCTCTACGCTCAATCACTGGATCACCGCTTTATCGGTGGTTGCCATGCTTGTGTTCGGGTTTGTGGCCGCTTTCGCACCAAACGAGAACACAGAAAACTACATTATGGGCATACATATCGCTCTCGGATTTTTCGTTTTCTGGTTCATTCTTTGGCGGGTAGGCTATCGGCTTTATGAAGGGTTCCCTCCAAGCCAGGGACAGTCACAACTGGAGCGGCGAGCAGCGTTCTGGGTGCAAAGCCTGATCCTGCTGACGCTGACCCTTCAGGTTATCACTGGGCCTCTTTATATTTTTACCGAAGGAGAAGCGATGGATGTATTTGGCTGGTTCAGCGTTTCTTTACCAATGAAATCGCTTGGAGTGCTGCACGAGCCGGCGGAATCTATCCACGTCATTCTGGGTACCTATGTCTTGCCCACCTTAATTGGTCTGCATTTCCTGGGCGCGGTCAAACACTACCTGACCCGGCGTCAGGAGACACCTGCGGATCTTTCCTGATCGGGAAGCGCCAGAGCCACAGACGGTTATAAGGGATCTGGCTGAACGAGAGATCATTTCTCGTGGCGCATTAGCCACGGCAGGGTGAGGCTGGTGAGCAACACCGTGCCTACCGTCACCACCATCATGGCGTTAAAAGCCCGGGGCTCTGCGCCAGCCTCCAGTGCCTTCTGCATAATGACCATGGCGATTTCGGCTCTGGGAATCATGCTGACACCGATCAGCAGCGCGCCATAGAAACCAAGACGCCGGTAGGCGGGTAGGCCGCTGCCCAGAATTTTGCCAACGATGGCTGCGACTAACAGCAACAGCCCCGGCCACAGCGCGGTGGAAAAAGCGGACAGATCAATGTGCAGCCCCAGGCCGATAAAAAAGAAGGGGGTAAAGACCACGTATAAGCCGTTAAACACGAGTCTTTCTTTGGCGGCGTGGGTATCCCGACTGAAGGCGAGACCGGCAAGAAAGGCGCCCACAGCGAGCGACAAACCACTGAGTTCAGCCAGCGCCGCAATGATAAAACCGATCGACAGCATCAGCACCATCGGTTCATGTCGGGTTTCATAGCGCTCTACAAACTGCGTCAGTCGTTTTTCAATGTAGACCGAAAACACCCAGCAGGCGGCTACAAACGCCGTCAGTGTAAAGAGCACCCTGGCCAGGGTTGTACCCACATCCAGCGCGGTGATGCCCTGGCCGTTGGCCAGCAGCGGGGCAAGGGCGACCAGTATGGCCATCAACACGATGCTGCTGATGTCGTCGAGTTCCGCCACGTCGACAAACAGATTGCCACGTTCGGTCTTCAGCTGTTTGGCGTCCTGCCAGATGGTGACGGTGACCCCCAGACTGGTAGCCGTTAGCGCGACACCGACAAAAATACTGGTCAGCATTGCAAATTCGGCAAGGTAATAGGCGGCGGCAAACCCCAGGGCGCCACTGAACAACACATTCCAGAACCATATCCAGGAGGCATTGGGCAATTGTTTCAACAGGCCTTTCAGGTCACTTTCCAGGCCGACCTTGAACACCAGTAATACCAGGCCGGCTTCGGCCAATAATCCCAGGCTGTGCCGGCTACCCTGATCGAGCAGCGGTATTCGGGTATTTAGCCAGCTCATTGTCGAGCCCACGCCAATGTAGATGATCAACAGCGGCATAAAGCGCCGGATAAAGATACCGCGAACCAGCAGGGTGAAAATCATCAGAATACCCATCAGGAACAGTGAGTAGGCCGAGGGAATTTCAGGCAGTGACAGTTCATTCATGGCGAGGTCGGCTATTAATGGAGGAAAGTTGTACAGGAAGCCAAATGTTGACACAAAGGCCGGGCTGTTGGTCCACCCGCCCCGTCAGCGTAAGCTGGCCGCCGTGAAGTTCGGCAATGCGGCGGGCGATGGCAAGTCCCAAGCCAGCGCCGGCGCCCAGGCGTTGATCCAGCCGGACAAAACGACTTAGCGCCCGCTCCCGCTCTTGTATTGGGATGCCGGGGCCCTGGTCGCATACCATTACGTGATAACCCGCTCCAGAGGGAGCGAGGTGGGTGTTAATAACCGTATGTTCAGCACTGTATTGAATGGCATTGGCAAGCAGGGAGCGCATTAGGGTGTTGATCAAGGCACTGTGGCAGCAGATGAGAGCCTGGCCGGCTTCGTCCTCCAATACTGGTTCAATATTCTTTTTCAGGGCCAGGGGCGTAACGTCGGCAATGCTTTGTTCAATAATCGCCGATAGGTTGTGGTACTCGGGAGCAGAATCGATTCCTGCATCAACCCGGCTCAGTAACAGCATTTGCTCTACAAGGTGCGCCATACGGTCGACGGACTGGATTAGCCCCTGAAATTGCTCTGGGTTATTCGTACAGGCTTTCTCAAGATTCAACCGCAATACCGCCAGCGGTGTTCTTAGCTCATGGGCGGCATCGGCGGAAAACCGTCTTTCACGCTCAAGTGCCTGGTTCAGTCTTTTCAGAAGGCCATTAACAGCCTGCACCAGGCCAACGACTTCCTTGGGTGCCTGGCTGTCATCGAGTGGATGGATGCGTTCCGGCGCCATATTCCGCACGGGCTTTTCCAGCCGACGCAGGGGGCGAAAACTGATCTGGATCGCAGCAACAACGGCCAATACCAGCAGTGGCAGCGCCAGAAGTAGGGGGAAAACGTTACCGAGAGCCAGCTCCTGGCTGAGCTCCTGGCGGATGTCCTCACGCTGAGCGGTGCGTATCCAGAAATCTGTGGTCGGATCCTGAAGCGTGAAAGTGCGCCAGCGGTAGCCTTTGGATTCGGCCCAGGAGAAGCCTGGCACCAACCCTGAAGAGTCATCAGCGTTGAGGGTGTCCAGCAATGGGATACGTTCGGGCGTCCAGACTTCGAAGGCCAGTTTCTTTTCGTATTTGTGTCCGACCCCTCTGGGCAGTATTTCGTTGTCATCCGCTTCAAAATCGATGTTGTCTCCGTTCGCGAGAGGCAGCTCCAGAGTTTCGCTCAGGGTTTGCGGTAACTGCTCCATCGATTGGGTCTCAGTCAGATGGCGAACCAACCCCTGCACAATGCGGGTGCTTTGAGCCAGTTCGGCATCGAACAGCTCTTCCAGCTCATGATTGCTTTCAATGTAGCTCCAGGTGGCGGCGACAAGAGCTATCAGAAGAACGGTTGAGGTGACCAGTAAGGTCAGCGTTCGCGCCAGCGACATTCCGGTGCTCCGGCAGCGGCCTGGCTGTCGAGCAGGTATCCGACTCCACGGATGGTGCGGATAGTGGCCTTGCCAATCCGGCGACGCAGGTGATGAATGTGCACCTCAAGGGCATTGCTTTCCGCACCCTGGTCCCAGCCGTATAGCTGCTCTTCAAGTCGCCTGCGGGTTGCCACCTGATCGGGATGGCGCATAAGGTAGTTTAGAATCTGGAATTCACTGCGGGTCAGAGTGACTGTTTCTTCCGCCGTGGTGAGCTGGCAGGCATCGGTGTTCAACACCAGCTGCCCGACCGTCAGCCCATTCTGAGGTAGCGAAGACCCCCGGCGTGTGACTGCCCGGATACGGGCCTTCAATTCTGCCATGGCAAACGGTTTGGTCAGATAATCATCCGCACCCGTATCCAGGCCCTGCAGCTTTTCGTCCAGGTTTGCTCTGGCAGTCAGAATGATAATCGGCGTTTGGTTGCCCTGTTTCCGGCTACGCCGGAGGATTTCGAGGCCGTCTACTCGGGGCAGGGTCAGGTCCAGGACAACCAGGTCGAAGTGCTCTTCCATCAGAGCATTCAGCGCCTGCTGGCCATCATCAAGCCAGTCCACAGTGTTCTGATCCTCTCGAAGCATGTCCAGCATGGTATTTGCCAGGTGATGGTCATCTTCTACCAGCAGTATGCGCATCGAACGGAATCCGTATTGGGAAAAGTTTTCAGAATGAAAGTGTAAAGGATCTTAGCCGCTTTGCCGCTTTTTCTTCACGGTATCGGACTCGGCGGTGCGGGAGGCGTCCTCCGTCAGTCGGAATAGGGTATAGCGCCGGTTGCCATCGATGGCTTCGGCCCGCCCTTGCAGTGTCTGAATCACTGATTTTTCGCCGCTGTCTACCGCAAGCAGAACTTCTTGGCCTGCCGTGCTCTGGGCGAGGCGGTGATCGAGTGCTTCCCGGGACATGATCTGAGCATTGCCGTGGCTGTAAAAGCGTGCGGAAAAGGGCGCCTTATCCAGGTAAAACAGGTCATCAGGGGAAACGCCAGGCAAGGCATCCACCCTCGCCACCAGTTCCCGCTCGGTTTTGAGCTGACCGGGGTTGAGGGCGAACCAGCTGCCGGCTGCTGTCCCGGTGATCGGAATGACCAGTGCCATCGCCAGGGTGTATTTGGGCAGGAATCGGCCGTCTGCGCCTGAGAGCAGACCGGCTGTCAGCACGGCCAGAAATGGCAAGCCGGGCAAAACATAGGTCCATAGAATGTTACCGGAAAAGGTGAAGAACACCGCCGGCGTTAGGGCCGCGGCCAGGATCAGGCCGGTAAGGCCAGGTTTTTTCGGCTGCCATTGCGGGAAGTCGGTACGGGCTCCACGCCAGCGAGTTAGCCCCCAACCGATCAAGGCGATCAGGCCCCAGGGGAAGCTGGCCATCAACAGGTAAAGCCAGATGGTGCCCCGAGTGAACTCGTGGGCGTTGCCATAAAGATCGCCGGACCAGTCGCTGATGATAAAACGTTTGAGGTGTTCGCCCACGATAAAGTAGTCAAGAAATCCGGGTGTTTTCAGTTCTGCCAGGATGTACCAGGGTACTACCAGAACCAGCATGAGAAGCGTGCCGCGAAGCCACGGCAGGCTTTGCCAGAGTGTCTTCCACTGACGGTTCAGGGCTACCCAGGCAAAGACTGGCAGGCCAGTCAGAACCAGTGCCAGCGGGCCTTTTGCGAGCAGCCCGATGGCCAGGCCAACAAAGAATGCCCAGCCCCAAAGGATCGAGCCTCCCTGCAACCGGATGATCAGGCTGGCGATCACCAGCGTGGTCGCCAGCACCAGAAAGGAATCGGTCATTACGGTTCCGGCGCTAATAAAGCCGAGCGCCATGGTGCTGTAGATCACCGCAGCCCAAAGCCCGCGAGCACTTGATGCCTCGATATTGGGCCCGCCTTGCAAGGCTTTCGCCGTTTCATACACCAGGTAAACAATGCCGGTATTGGCCAGCCAGGAAGGCAGCCGACCAGCGAACTCAGTAATGCCGAACAATTTGAAGGACAATGCCTGAGTCCAGAAGGACAACGGCGGCTTCCCCCAGAAGGGGACGCCATAATCGAACCATGGCGTGATCCAGTCTCCGGACTCCGCCATGATCCGGGCGATTTCCGCGTACCGTGGTTCAGTGGTGTCAGCGAATGGCAGTATTGCGGTCAGTCCGAGGCGGATCGCCAGAACGGAAACCAGAAGCCACAGCAGGGTGTTAATGGTTCTGGTCATTAACGGCTACCTTCAAAGTCGGTTGATAATCCAGGATACGGTCGTCACTGTCCTCCGCGAGGATGAAGACTGGACGTTGCTTGGTTTCCATATAGATTCGGCCGACGTATTCACCGAGCAGTCCGACGCACAGCAGCTGGACCCCGGAGAGAAAGGTGACTATCGCGATCATGGAGGCATAACCTGGGGTGGAAACGCCCAGTATCAGAGCCTTCAGAACTTCCCAGGTGCCGAACAGACCACCAGCGCCCGCGGCCAAAAAGCCAAGAATCAGGGCGATGCGAAGCGGACGGGTGGAAAACGAGGTGATGCCTTCCATGGCCAAATGGACCAGTTTCAGGTAGTTCCACTTGGTTTTGCCGGCTGCACGGGGATCGCGATCAAACTCCAGCGTCACAGTCGGCATGCCAACCCAGGCAAACATGCCCTTGAGGTAACGATTGCGTTCCGGAAGCTGGTTCAGGGCGTCCACGGTGCGTCGACTCATCAGCCGGAAATCGCCGGTGTCTACTGGGATCGGGGCATCGCTGATGCGATTGATCAGCCGGTAGAACACTGAGGCGGTCATCCTCTTGACCCAGCTCTCACCGGTACGGGAGCGTCGTTTCATCAGCACTACATCGGCTCCTTTGTACCACTCGGCCACCATGTCGGTAATCAGCTCGGGCGGATCCTGGAGGTCGGCATCTATCAGGACCACGGCGTCGCCCCGGGCGTGATTCAGGCCCGCGGTCACGGCGGCTTCCTTGCCAAAGTTTCGTGACAGTTGCAGTACCCGGATATCCGAGTACCGGCGCCGCGCTTTTAACAGCAGCGCAACAGAGTTGTCGCTACTGCCGTCATCGACGAACAGCAGCTCAGTGGCAGTCCCCAGCTGGCGGCATACCCGGGCCAGGCGATTCAACAGCGTCGGAATCACGTCGGCCTCATTGTGAACCGGTATAACGATGCTAAGCATGGAATCAGGGCGTGTCATTGGTCTGTTCCTCTTGGAATACAAACTTCTCGGCAAGGAGATAGTTGGCCAGAGTCGCGACTCCTGTGGCGACAATCTGCGAAGCCATGGGCGCACCAGTGATGGTGTACATGGCGGTAAAACCTGCCAGGTTCAGGCCCCATCCCAGGCCGGCGCCGACCAGGTAGCGGGAAAACGCCACCCGGTGCGGGAGGACGGAGCGAAAGGTATAGCGGTACTGAGCAAGGTAATTGACGGCGAGTCCCGCCGTGGCGCTGGTCGCTGTGGCCATAACGACGTTGGAGCCGGCCCGGATTAGCGTAAACATGACCAACCAGTGCATGAGTGTTGCGAAGCCGCCGCCAGACAGGAACCGGAGTAATCTTTTCCATTGGGCTGGCTGGCTTGTGGCTGATCTCATACAAGGTTACGACCTGATAGCTGGTGTCGGGCAACTACCACGGCACTTTACGTGGGCTTTCTTAAGCGAGCCTTAATCGGGAGGCCGGTAAAACCTTAAAGCCGGCTTAAGAAATCCATGGCCCGGGCTTAAGGCTCCATTAAGCCTCGCTCTCTATTCTGTCATTCATCACCATAGGGCATCGCGCCCTGATGTTATTGAAGAAAGCGCCCATGACTGACCCGCTAACGATGTCCACCTGTTGTCTCCCGGATGACCGTGATGTGGTACCGGTCTTCCGTTGTGCCGGGTGATGGTTTAGTAAGATTTCTTCGCAAACGGCCATGGCTGACACGGTCGCTGGCTTTATCCGCCAGCGGTTTTTGCAGGCCTATGGTGCCGAACCCGACCTACGGATTCCGGAGCTTCTGGCCCTGACCACCGCGGGGACAGTCGGGGTTCAGAATGCCGGCCATGAGAGACTGTTTCTGGAAGATTATCTGCCGGTTCCGGGCGTTGAGCGCTAAAAGGTCGCGGAGATTGCCCACTTGGCCTGCGTTGAAGCCGGTGTCAGCCGGTATCTGTTTGCGTCCCTGTCGGTCTGGCTGGAAAGTGCGGGTTACGAATGGATGGTGTACACCGGCACAGATCAGCTGCGTAGTAATAGCTTCCATCGCCTGGGGATTGCCACGCAGGTTCTAGGCGATGCCGATCCTGCCCGGCTTCCCGATGGCGGGGCTGGATGGGACCGGTACTATGATCACCACCCGGTGGTGATGGACATCAGCGTGTCGGATGGGCTTGCCGCTCTTCACCAGGCGGGCCTTTTACGATTTATTCAGCCGGTTGTGCCGTTTGTTGATGGCGGAAATGAGCTTCAGGAGAGTGCGTTTTATTCCAAGGTGTAAAGGAGATTTCAGTCGAAATGTTCATGGCATGATCCTCCATCGAGTGGAGGTCAAAGAATGGCTCAGCTCAAGCGTTTCTTGTGCTAAATTTAACTAATTTCGATTCTCGATCCAAAGCGGTCAATTAATCAAAGCTAAATTAATGTGGAATGGTGGCCTCTAAGTGCCAAGAAATAAATCTTCAGGCTGTTCTTTCTGCCAACGCAATGCCACTGTTCTGGCTTGTGCTAGATGTCGGCAGTATGTCATTCCCCGACCTCCTTATGCACGCCCGCACGTCGCAATTTAACGATGATCCTTGTTTTCAAGCCGACGATGATCAGTTTGACGCCCTCATGTTTCATTTCAGCAATCAATGATTGAAGGGCCACAATGGCTGTGCCATCCATACTTGGCACATCGTGCATATAGAGAATGACCGTTTTAATTTTAGAATCTACCAGGTGCAGTGATGTCAGTACTTTTTCCGCAGCTCCGAAAAACAATGGACCATTGATGTCATAAACTGCCACCTCAGCTGGGAGCCCATTGATGGAAGGGTGATTGTCACTGTCAATTTGATCCGTTTGAGTTAACAGTGACATTCTCCGGATGAACAACGCAGCGGCTAGTCCAACGCCTACAGCTACTGCCAAGACCATATCGAAAAGTACGGTAAGGCCAAAGCATATAACCAAGATAGCGACGTCTCCTGGAGGGGCTGAACGTAGAGTGGTCAGGAAATGTCGTGCTTCACTCATATTCCAAGCAATGATAAACAGCAGCGCCGCGAGTGCTGCCATTGGCACTAAGCCAAGCAGCCCAGCGAGTGCGATGACCGCTAGTAGGACAACGAGTGCATGAATAACGGCAGATATCGGCGAACGAGCGCCACTGCGGATGTTGGTTGCCGTTCGTGCAATGGCGGCTGTTGCTGTAATACCGCCAAAAAGAGGGGCCACAATATTTCCCAGTCCCTGTCCGATTAACTCAGCGTTGGGATCATGCTTGGTCTTTGTTAAACCGTCGGCCACCACGGCGCATAACAGTGACTCAATGGCACCCAACATCGCAATGGCAAACGCCGGGCCTAAAAGTGCCCGTATTAGCTCAAAACTTATTTTTAGTGGCTCCCCATCGGGTCCCGGTAGATGCCAAGGTGCCAAGAAGGTTGGCGGGATAGGCGGGATTCCATTACCTGTTTCTCCATTTATCTCCCAGGTGAAGCGAGACGCTATTGTTTCCACTACATTTCCGGTTTCCTGACCACCGAACCATTGATTAACGCCATAAGCGGCAAGCGCTCCGATAACCAAGCCCACTAGAGGTGCAGGGATCGGGATGTGAAGGCGTGGCCATATGAGCATGACTATCAAAGTGAATGCGCCCACGCTGAGTTCAAGCGGATTTAGTGTGGGCATTGAGGTGACGATAACGGTGACATTTTCGACAAAATGTTCACCAAGCTTCCCTGTTTCCAACCCAAAGAAATCTGGTACTTGTAACACGGCAATGACAACAGCAATACCAGCCGTAAACCCAAGCACTACTGGATAGGTCACTTTGTCCAGGAAGATTCACCCGCCGAAATCGGGCGGGCGGTTGCGGACTGGCTTAAACGACTTTAACCAGCAGGTCTACGACGTATCAGTAACAGCAGAGCCAGTGCCGCCAGCAAGCCGATACAGATTGAGAAAATAATGGCGGTGGTTTGCAGGCCGATCATGCTCGCCATAACGCCAATGCCGATCACGGGCAGCGAAATGGCGATATAGACAATCACAAAGAAGGTCGAGGTAACGGCGGCACGCTCTGCAATCGGGCTTGCCGCTGCTATGGCACCCATACCGGCCCGGAAAGCGATACCCTGACCCGTACCGGCAATAATGGCACCTAAGAGGAACAGGGCGAGCGATTGCAAGTGAATCCCCAGTGCTATGGGGATTACGCCAATCACCAAAGTAATGCATCCCAGCGGAAGCCGGAGTTTTAGCGGTAGTGTGCCCTGGATGAGCTGGCCAAAAATTGATGCGATAAAGATGCTGCCAGCAACAGCCCCGATCAGCAATTGGTGATGATAACCCAGCACCTTCCCCATTAGTGCTGGTGCAATTGATGAGAAGAACCCACATACGGCAAAACCGGCAAAACCTGCTATTGCCGCAGGTATAAAGACCCCTCGCACGTTCGAAGGTACGCTGAGGCGCTGAATCGAAAGTTTCGGTTTTGCCGGTTTCGGGACGGTTTCCGGCGCCGACCAGATACAGAGCAATCCCAGCAGCGCCAGGCCAACGTGCACCAGATAAGTCAACTCAAGGGGCGCGGGCAGGTACTGGGAAAGGGTGCCGCCTAGCATGGGACCCAGGCCCAGCCCACCCATATTCGCAGCCGTGGCAAAGAAGGTAGCCCGGCCACGCCAATGTGGCGGCGCCAGCTCCATCACGGCGACAGTCGCGGTGCCGGTGAAAATGCCGGCAGATAACCCCGAAAGCACACGGCCAGAGAGAATAATGGCCAACAGCCCATCGGCCTGCCAGAACAGCAGATCACTGATCACCGCGCAGGCCAGGCCCGCAATCAACAACGGCCGACGACCCAGCTGATCAGACCAGGGGCCGGTGATTACCAGTGCCGCAATTACGCCGCCAGCGTAAGCCGCAAAAATGATGGTAATCATCAGCTCAGAAAACCCAAAAGCATCCTGGTAAATGGGGTAGAGCGGGGTGGGCATGGTGGTGCCCATCATGGTGACGCTGAAGGCAAAAGCGGCGCCAAGGAAAATCAGTAAATCAGAAAAACGGCGTGACTGTGTGGAGGGCATGATTGGACGCCAAAATATATAAAATTGAAGGTGGTTAGACTAACAGAGCCTAAGATCAATGTGTCTGCCCGGAATTTAACGAATGCTCTGTCAGGAGAACCCGGATGACTCTATCAACCGTGAAAAAAACCTGAACCGTTCCTCTGGAAAAGGTACGCCGTTACCTTGAACCCGGGCCGATTGTACTGGTGTCCTCTTTCTGGGAGGGTCAACGTAATATCATGGCTATGGGCTGGCATCAGGTTATGGCCTTTTCGCCTTCACAGCTGGGCTGTGTTATTTCCGCGGGCAATCACAGCTTTGACATGGTGCGCCGTAGTCGAGAATGCGTGATTAATGTGCCTACAACCAGTTTGACAGATCAGGTTATCGGGATTGGCAACAGCAGTGGGGCTGACACCGATAAGTTTAAGCAATTTGGTCTCTCTGCCGGGGAGGCCAGGGAGGTATCGGCACCATTGATTCAGGAATGTTATGCCAATTTTGAATATCGGCTGGTTGATGACAGCCTGGTGGACAGATATAACTTTTTTATCTGGGAAGTGGTGAACGCCCAGGCAGCAACCTCTCCGGAATACGCCGAAACCCTTCACTACACAGGTGACGGGGTATTTATGGTGGCAGGGAAGATTGTCAGCCGGCGTGAAGAGTTCCTGCCACAGATGTTATGAACTATGTTCTGGCCTGCCTGCGCTCAAAACCGCTGAATTGCCGGGCATTGATTCCCTCGGCAATGACCTTGACCAGGTTGCGGGCGCTGTCCAGGCGCAAGGTGGCGTTACCTTTCATGGCTACGGCGACATGGGGAATCCCCTCGCCGTCGGCACCGTGGTAGCCGGCACATGGATCCCGCTGCGCATGCCCCTCAACCGTGCGGATTTTCTTACCGTCAAAATAGGGGGCACCGGTGATGCAGGTTCGCACCTCTTCACTACTGCCATCCGGGTTGTCTACGATCACCGTGCAGGCGCGGCAAAATGCCCTGTCCGCAACTGAGCCGGGTGGCCACGAGGTGATATCTTTCCCGTGCAAAGCGCCGGGCGATCGCGGAGCCAAGGTGATCTTCGGCTCCGATGACCAGAGCGATGGGCTTGTCGATGATTGCCTTTGGATCTCCTGATTCCCAAAATGGGCAAAACCTATCAATTCATTGTGGTCAAGGCACCGCCGGAAAAGGTCTGGGAGACGCTTCGCGACTTTCATGACTTGAGTTGGGCGCCGGATGTGGTAACCAATGTGGATGTTGTCGGGGACAAGAAAGGCCACCAGCCCGGTGCGAAACGGTTACTAAACGGGGTATTCACGAGACGCCGCATGCTCTCGATGACGATAACCGGGAGCTTTCCTATAGCCTCGATGAGGGCCCTTCTCCGGTTTCTTTGGATGAAGCCAGCAGCTACGAGGGGCATGTGAGGGTCCGCTCGGTAACCGAAAGTGGCGAGGGTGCCTTCGTGGAGTGGTATTCACACTGACCATCGCTACGGTGATTGGCCATTGGATTATTTACCATTTCTTGGTGTCGGGCACGGATTGCCCTCGCATCAGCATAGGCAGAACCGGCCGGAGCTGGAGTGGGATATTCTACGCATTTGCTAGCTGGGTCGCACCCTCAAGACCAAGATACGAACAGGGACTGCGGATGGAGAACTCCTTGAACATCAGAAGGGCGATCATCAGTGCTTCCGGGGCTTTTTCGGCAACCAGCAGGCGCGCCGCGGCCGATGTCAGTTCGGTTTCAGAGGGCGGGGTTGGCCGATCGGGTGGCGTGAAGTCATATCCGTCGTGTGATAGAAAAGCTACTGCTGTGATCCCAATTCAGCCGCGACTTTGGAGCCCCCATGACCGCCTACTTCATCCAGGCCTTTATCTATCTGATTGCGGCAGTGATCGCCGTGCCTCTGGCGACACGCTTTGGGTTGGGGTCGGTGTTGGGTTATCTGGTAGCTGGCGTGATCATTGGGCCGGTGACCGGGCTGGTGGGGCAGGAGACCACCACCATCCAGCATTTTGCTGAGTTCGGCGTGGTGATGATGCTGTTTTTGGTGGGTATGGAACTGGATCCGAAGGCCCTCTGGGCGGATCGGCGCAAGCTGCTGGGGCTGGGGGCCTGCAGGTGGCACTGACTGTTGCCGCCGGAACGGGCATTGGCCTGTGGGCCGGCCTGGTGTGGCAGACAGCGTTGGCGGTCGGATTTATTTTTGCACTGTCGTCTACCGCCATCGTGTTGCAGACCCTGAACGAAAAGGGGCTGGCAAAATCCGAGGGTGGTCGTAGCGCGTTTTCGGTGCTGTTGTTCCAGGACGTTGCCGTAATTCCCATTCTCGCACTGGTGCCGTTACTCACTCTGCCGAGCCTGGTCGGCGGTGGCTCAGCGGGTGGCGAAGATCATGGCAACACCCTGAGCCTGGTTGCCCACCTGTCCGGTTGGGGTCATGCCCTGGTCGTGGTGGCGGCTATTGCGGTGGTAATTATCGGCGGTTACTACCTGAGCCGACCGCTGTTCCGCTATGTGATTCAGACGGGACTGCGGGAGGTGTTTACCGCCACCGCCCTGATGCTTGTAATCGGTATTGCCGCGCTGATGAGCCTGGTCAACCTGTCCCCGGCTCTGGGCGCTTTTCTGGCGGGATTGGTACTGGCCAATAGCGAGTTCCGCCATGAACTGAAAGCCAACATCGAGCCCTTCAAAGGGCTGCTGCTGGGCCTGTTCTTTATCACCGTCGGGGCAGGCATCGACTTTGTCGTGCTGGCAGATGAATGGGGCCTTGTGTTACTGCTGGGAACGGCAGTGATCGTCATCAAGGCGCTGGTGTTACTGGTGCTCGCACTGATATTCAATATTCGTGGCAGCAATGGCTGGCTGTTTACCCTGGGGCTGGCCCAAGCCGGTGAATTCGGCTTTGTGCTGCTGACCTACAGCGTGCAGAGTTCGGTGGTGCCGCCGGACCTGGCCAAGATCCTGTCCCTGGTGGTGGCAATGTCGATGTTCCTGACACCCGTGCTGTTTATCCTCTACTATCGAGTGGTGTTGCCCCGTTATCGCCGGGCCACCAACGAGAAACGCGAGGCGGATGCCATCGATGAACATGCGCCAGTGATTGTCGCGGGTGTTGGGCGCTTCGGTCAGATAGTCTGCCGATTTCTGCGTGCCAATAACATTGCCGCAGTGGTACTGGACCATGAAATTGAACAGATCGAGAACGTCCGTCGGATCGGCATCCGCAGTTACTTCGGCGATGCCAGTCGGATTGATTTGCTGGAGACCGCTGGCATTTCCCAGGCAAGGCTGTTAGTGGTTGCCATTGATGACCGGGACCGTTCGATCCGGATGGTGGAGCATGTCAAACAGCTCTACCCGGATATCTGGGTACTGGCCCGGGCCTTTGACCGGGGCCATGGCTATCGCCTGCGGCAAGCGGGTGCCGATGATGTGATCCGCGAAACCTATCATTCCGCCCTGGAGATGGGGGGCCATGCCATGACGGCACTGGGTGTACATCCGCTGCGTTCACGGCAGATGACCTGGGCTTTCCAGAAGAACGAGGAGGCCCACGAGGACGAACTTTACGAAGAATGGAAGGATATCGAATCAGGCATCCACTTCAGCTCGCGCTACGGCGACCTGTTCATGAAACTGGAAGAAACATTAAGCGGTGTCATGCAAAGCGACTGGGATGAGCCCAGCCGCGAGGATGTCCCCATATGGACGCCACCGAGGGAGGACTGAGTCATGAAGAATTTGCCACCGTATATGGGAGAACATGATCAGGTCGTTCTCTTCGACAGCGTGTGCAAACTCTGCAATGGCTGGGCGAAATTCCTGATTCGCCACGACCCGCAACGGGCGTTCCGCCTGGCATCGGTCCAGTCACCCCAGGGGCAAGCGCTGTTGCAATGGTTTGGTCTGCCCACCGATGAATACGAAACCCTTGTGCTCATCCGACAGGGCCGCCCGTGCCTATGTTCGGTCCGCGGCCATCATTCGCATCTTCTGGAGTCTGGGCCTGCCATGGAAACTCGGCGTGGTTGCTTGGCTGATCCCGAGACCAGTTCGTGACTGGCTCTACGGTCGTATTGCCAGCAACCGCTATCGGCTTTTCGGCAAATATGATACCTGTCTGCTACTCACGCCAGATCACCGGAGCCGTTTCCTCGATGAGTGATCAAAATCCTGTGCTGAATGTGTTCCGGTTTACCCGGGCGTTTAGGAAGGGAAACGGTTGGCACTCAAGCATAAGATGCCCAGTGCGGCTTGGCTTAAAACACCAACCCGCCGCGCTATTTGGCTGCATCAAGCAATTTGATGGTCGTTGAAAATTTTTACTGGCCTAAAGCGGATGTGATCTTACCCAGCAACAGTGGACACTGGTTTAAGCGATCATTCGGGCTTTGAGGGCCTCTGAGCTGATCATCCCAATAGCACTTTGCCGCCGTTACATATTGTAGTCCAGTTCGATGTACTCAAATACCTGACGTCTCATGGCATTTCGCATTTTAAATTGTTCTCCATGGATCGATTCAACCTTGAGGATATGGAAGAAGCTTTCGGCACAGTGCCCAAAGGCAGTTCTTTGGTCAACTGGGTTGAAAATCACCGATCACCGCAAGTGTCGGATAGCAAATTACTGCTGTCGAACTATTGTTCCATTGCGCTCCGATGCGCCGCAAAGCCAAGCGTTATATCAGTCCACGCTTAAAGGCCGCTTTTGGCCGGACAACGACGGCCCGAAATAGGCCGTCGTTTATTCTCATCAAACTTCTGTCTGTTCTGCCATTTCCAACGCGTCATCTACCTCTATCCCTAGATACCTGACGGTGCTTTCCAGCTTCGTGTGACCCAGGAGCAGCTGCACTGCCCTTAAGTTTTTCGTGCGACGGTATATCAGCGACGCTTTGGTGCGGCGCATCGTGTGCGTGCCATAGATTGACGCATCTAAACCAATTTCGGTGACCCAGGCTTTCACGATACGGGCATATTGGCGCGTGGAGAGATGCTTTGCGCTATTGATTCGGCTGGGAAACAAGAAGTCTTCGTTTCTGAGTTGAGCAAGCTTTATCCATTCCATAATAGCGATACGGGTTTGCTCGGTTATTTCGAACTGGACAGGTCGATGCGTTTTTTGCTGCATCACGATTGCACGTGGGGATATGCACGCACCATGGGCTATATCCAGTACTCGTAAATTGACGAGGTCGCAGCCTCGTAATTTGCTATCGATGGCTAAATTGAAGAGGGCGAGGTCTCTTGTCTTTTTGGCAAGCTGTAGACGCACACGGATGGCCCAAATATCACTAAGCCGTAGAGGCGCCTTCTGCCCAACTAACTTGCCTTTATTCCAAGGTGTAAAGGAGATTTCAGTCGAAACGTTCATGGTATGATCCTCCATCGGGTGGAGGTCTAAGAATGGCTCAATTCACACTCGTCATGTGCTGAGGTTAATTCATGGTCAGGGCTAATCGACCCTTAGCAGACTTTTAGCACCTACGCATATACATAGCAGCCCCATGCCCTCGGAAACGCTAGGTGCCTGAGGATGACTCCTGTCAGATAGCGCGCTGGTTGACGCGGGCGGAGAGCTGCTCCGCCGATTCCTTGCGTTCGGAGTAGCGGTCGGTGAGTGTCTCGCTGTGCCCACGCAGTAGCAGCGTGAATTTCACCAGCTCTTCCATGACATCGACAATGCGGTCATAGAAGGGCGATGGCTTCATGCGGTTGTTGTCGTCAAACTCCATGAAGGCCTTGGGCACCGATGACTGGTTGGGGATGGTGACCATGCGCATCCAGCGACCCAGCACGCGCAGCTGGTTGACGGTATTGAACGACTGGGAGCCACCACTCACTTGCATGACCGCCAGGGTCTTGCCCTGGGTGGGGCGCACCGCGCCCAGTGCCAAAGGAATCCAGTCGATCTGAGTCTTCATGATGCCGGTCATGGCGCCGTGGCGCTCCGGCGAACACCACACCATGCCTTCCGACCACTTGGCTAGCTCGCGCAGCTCCTGAGCCTTGGGGTGGTCGGCCTCGACGTCATCCGGCAAGGGCAGGCCGCTGGGGTTGAAAGTACGCACTTCGCATCCGAACCAACGGAGCAGCCGCCCAGCTTCTTCGGCAACGAAACGTGAGTAGGAGCGTTCTCGCAGGGACCCGTAAAGCACTAAAATACGTGGCGCATGCTGGGGTGCATCGGGGCCTGCCAACAGCGTCGTATCGATGGGACGCAACTGGGAAGGATCAATATTGGGTAGGTCTGCTAGCATTTTGATGTCGCTCATGGCGCGATTCCTGGATAATAAATGTTTTCACCTTCTTCCTTGACGAAGTGCGCTACTGGATGCTCAAGGAGATCCAGCACCGTCTCCGAGGGTCGACATAGCCTGGCGCTCTTCCGTGTCACTACAATCGGACGGTTGATCAAAATCGGTTTCTCCATCATGGCATCGATCAGCTGTTCATCCGTCAATGCCGGGTCGTCTAACCCCAACGCTTCGTAGGGGGTTCCCTTGCGCCGCAGCAAATCCCGTGGACGGATACCCATCATCGCCAGCAGCTCCACGAGACGTTCCCGGCTTGGGGGCGTCTTGAGATATTCGATGATCTCGGGGGTTTCACCAGAAGCCTTCATCATCGCCAAGGTATTACGCGATGTGCCGCAGTTTGGGTTGTGATAGATTTGGGTGAGCATAGCGTCTCATTTCCTATCTTGATTCGGAATTGCAATCACTCAAGGACGCCGCCAAGGGGCCACACACCGCCGGATGCCCCGCGCAGCAGTCGTTTACCAGAAAGCGGATTGCCTCCTGCATGTGACTCAGATTCGCTCGGTAGATGATCGAGCGCCCCTGGCGACGGGATACCACCAGACCTGCCCGCGACAGTACCGACAGGTGCGCTGACATCGTGGCATGTGGCACCGACAGCTGCCGTGCGATCTCACCGGCGGGGAGCCCATCCGGTTCTTGCTGTACTAGCAGGCGAAAGACATTGAGGCGTGTCTCTTGGGCCAGAGCGGAAAAGCTCTCAATCACTTTTGATGTTTCCATATTTTTAAAAATATGGAATTATTGTGAGTTCGTCAAGCTCCTCCTTCGAGGTAGAGCCGTTAAACGTCCTAGAAGCACAAATATCTATTTCCGTATATACATGAAAAATCGCATCAATAAGGCCCACCTGATGAGACAGCGACGTGTTTTGTTCCTGTGCAATGCCAACTCCGCCAGGTCCCTGATGGGAGAAGCCCTGTTACGCCATTTGGCTGGCGACCGCTTCGAAGCGGTCAGCGCTGGCTCTGAACCCGATCAACCCCATGAACTAACCTTGGCGACCTTGAGCAAGCAAAGCATCGACACTCAAGGGCTTGCCAGCAAGTCCCTGGACGACTTTGCCGACGAGCATTTCGACACGGTGATCGTGCTCTGCGACAAAGCCCATCAGGCGTGCCGCGACTGGCAGGGCAGCAGCGATGAGTTTCTCTATTGGGATATCCGCGATCCTCGCCTGATCGAGCGGTGGGATGCTTACGAGCAGGCGCTGGCCGAGATCCGTCAACGGCTAATGCTGTGGCTGGAGATCCAGGGGCGCGACGACATGGAGCGCTGAAAAAATCGGTTCATTGAGACCTATAAATAAATTCAAAGCGAGGTAACTATAACTCTGCGTATTGGTATCAACGGTTCGGACGCATCGATCGGCTGACGCTGGGCAGCCTGTGGCCCCACATCGAGTTGGACGAGGTCGAGGTCATGGCGTCGAGTATGTGACCACAGGCTTCAATGCAGTGGCCGCACGTCATCGAACCGTACTTCACAAGCGTCACCGGCGCCGTTGGAGAACCCATGGCGGGTTCAGCAGCCGCCGGTGACGGCACAAGCAGGTAGATCAACGACAAAATCAGAATACTCGGACTCGGGGCGATTCAATGATTAAAAAAATTTTCCTGCGGAGGTTCTGCTATTAATTAAAAGCTGCATGATGCTAGCCAAGTCAGCGGTGGGAATATAGTCACGGCTTCCCTCTGGACTATCTCACTCGGCCACGCCGCCAGTGCTATCTCCTTCAGGACCGCTATCTGATGCTGGGTTAGCCGCCACTCATCCTCAAGCACCTTTTGGGTCTGGTTCTTCTGCTTGCGGGCATGGTGATACGGGTGCATTCGAGGCAGGTCCTTCTAACGATTCTCATCGCGATGACGCTTCTCCATTTCCCGTCGCTGTAAATTCCGGGCAGTACGGATATTGACATAATGCCTGACTCAGTTCAGCATTTGGCCATTGTTATATACGGATAGGCATATATGATAACGCCTGAACAGTTTTTCCAAGCGCTTTCAGACACAACCCGACTTAACAGCCTGTTGCTTATAGAGCAGGAGGGACGGCTCTGTGTCTGCGAGCTGGTGCAGGCACTGGATCTGTCCCAACCCAAGATCTCGCGTCACCTTGGCCAATTGCGAGGTCAGGGCATTGTGGAGGATGAGCGCCAGGGCCAGTGGGTGCATTACCGGCTGAGCGGGGATTTGCCGGACTGGGCCCGGGAGGCGCTCCGAAACGTGCTGGCTACCCGGGATCTGGGCGGGCTTACCGACCGGCTCACGGCAATGCCACAACGGCCGTCACCGGTCGCCTAGCAGTCGTTACAACACAACGAGGGTGTCTGATGAACATACTGTTTCTTTGTATGCGCAATGCCTGCCGCTCCCAGATGGCCGAGGGGGTTCTGCGTCATCTGGCCGGGGATCGCATGGGCGTCGATTCGGCGGGGATTGAGACTCATGGCAAGAACCCGAGAGCGTTGCAGGGGATGGAGGAGATTATGCAGCAGTTCCGTGTCGTGCGCGATGACATCAGGGCACAGGTTGAATCTTTAACTAGCGATGAAATGGATGGAGGTCAAGCGTGAGCACAACTGATGATACCCCCAATATCAAAGAAGGTATGGGGTTGTTTGAGCGTTACCTGTCGGTCTGGGTAGCACTTGCAATTGTAATAGGTATTGCCGTGGGTCAGTTCGCGCCCGTGGTGCCCGATGTGCTGTCGCGTTTTGAATACGCGCAGGTGTCGATTCCGGTCGCGATCCTGATCTGGGCGATGATCTTCCCGATGATGGTACAGGTGGATTTTGATTCTATCGCGGGTGTACGCCGCCAACCCAAGGGGTTGGTCATTACCACGACGGTTAACTGGCTGATCAAGCCCTTCACCATGTTCGCCATTGCCTGGTTCTTCCTGCTGGTAGTCTTCGAGCCGCTGATCGAGGCGGGCTTGGCGCGTGAGTATCTGGCCGGCGCTATTCTGCTGGGGGCAGCGCCCTGTACCGCCATGGTGTTCGTTTGGAGTTACCTCACGCGTGGTGACGCCGCCTACACCCTGGTGCAGGTATCGCTCAATGACCTCATCATGCTGTTCGCGTTTGCGCCCATTGTCATGTTTCTACTGGGCCTGTCGGATATGACCGTTCCCTGGGCGACGATCGCGCTGTCGGTCTTTCTCTACATCGTGATTCCTCTGGTGGCTGGGTATGCCACGCGCCGCTACGTGATTGCCAATAAGGGCATCGACTATTTCGACAACGTCTTCATGAAGCGTCTAGGCCCGGTGACACCCGTTGGTCTGATCCTGACGCTCGTGCTGCTGTTCGCGTTCCAGGGCGAGGTGATCCTTCAGAACCCGCTGCACATCGCACTGATTGCGGTGCCGCTTATTCTCCAGACTTTCCTTATCTTCGCGATTGCCTACGGCTGGGCCAAGGCCTGGAAGGTGCCCCATAGCGTGGCGGCCCCGGGGGCCATGGTCGGCGCCAGTAACTTCTTTGAGTTGGCCGTGGCGGCGGCTATTTCGCTGTTCGGGATTCATTCCGGTGCGGCATTGGCCACCGTGGTCGGCGTATTGGTCGAGGTACCATTGATGCTGGGGCTGGTCTGGATTGCTAACCAGACCCGCCAGTATTTCCCGGAAGAGCAGGTAAGTAGTTGATGACCGGGCTCGACATCGAGATAACACCGCAGGCCAGGGACTGGGTTGCCCGGCAGGGTGGCGTCATGATGATTCGCGCGTCCACCCGTAACGGCTGCTGCGGGGGTTCTACCTCCGTACCGGTAGCAGACCTGGGCGAACCGGAGGACCTCGCGGGATATGTTTCAGAGATGAAAGAGGGCATCCGCGTTTATGTGGCGGAGGATCTACGGGTTGAGCATCCGCTGAAGGTGCGGCTGGAAAGATTCCTGGGGTTCCGGCGGCTTTTTGTTGACGGTGTTGAACTGGCATCGGGGACACAACGGAAAAGGGGTGAGTGATGTTTAAGCATGCGTTGATTGGAATTGATTTTTCACCCGCCTGGCCCTGTGTGCGCAGGCGAGTTGAAGCATTGCGGAATTGGGGGCTGGAAAGTGCGACGTTGGTGTACGTGCTCAGCAGCCGGTATCCGGCAGTGCCCGAGGAAAGCCATAGTGCCTACTACGAGCAGCGCCTGACCGAGGAGGCCGACCAACTCGCGTCATTGGGGCTCAGTGTGGATTGGCAGATCCGAACTGGCGAACCTGGAGCCGAGCTGGTTGCGGCCGTTGGCGATACTGGCGCTGATCTGTTGCTGATGGGCAGTCGGGGCCACAGTCGTTTCCATGAGTTTTTCTTGGGCAGTACCGCGTTGGATGTCGCGCGACTGGCCCAGTTGCCGTTGTGGCTGGAGCCCGTGGGAGAGCAGTGTTTGGCAGCAGATAAAACCATCCTTCTGGCCACGGATGGCTCCACGGCGGTGAAAGCGGCGGAAACGCTTTTCGCCTACCTGGCCAAGCAGGCGCAGAGAGCGCTGGCAGTAACGGTGCTTGAAGACCCCGAGAGTGAGGACAAAGCCGTTACGGAGGCCAGGGCGCATCTCGCGGCGCTTTCTGACGGGATGCCATCGCTTGAGACCCGGATCGTGGCGGGCGACCCACGTCACGCGCTGCTTGAGACGGCCAATGCGGAAGATGTGGACCTCCTGGTAATTGGCAAGCGGGGGCGCAATCCCCTGCAGCAGCTGCTGATGGGGAGTGTCGCCGAGGCGGCCTGCCGTGGGTTGGATATGCCAGTGTTGCTGGTGTCGGGAGAGGGCAGTTAAAACCAAAGACGCTGATGGTCTCTGAAACGATAGATGAACAATGTTGTAAGTGGCGTGACGACAACGATTTTATTGTAGAAAAAAACAGAGACCTTTCTTGGTACCGATGATATTAAAAGAGGCTACAGCAATGACCACAGTCACCGTTTATGACCCACCCATGTGCTGCTCAACCGGCGTTTGCGGCACCGACGTCGAGCAACAGCTGGTAACGTTTGCCGCCGATCTGGACTGGCTGAAGAACCAGGGCGTCACCGTGCGGCGTGTTAACCTTAGCCAAGAGCCCACCGAGTTCACGACGAACGAGGAAGTAAACGCATTGATGCAGGCTTCGGGCGGCGATGATCTGCCGGCCATCCTGATTGACGGCAAGATGGTTTCCAAAGCGCGCTACCCCACACGCAAGGAGCTGGCTGCCTGGAACAATCTGCCCTTTGAGGCTCAGGATACCGCCGCACCAGTCTCGCCCTGCGGCTCATCAAACACGAAAAGCTCTTGCTGCTAAGGATAACCTGAATGTTTGAAAACCTGCCGAAATTCGTATTTTTTACCGGCAAAGGCGGCGTGGGTAAAACGTCTCTGGCTTGCGCAACCTCCGTTAATCTTGCGGATGCGGGGCAGAAAGTGTTGCTGGTAAGCACCGATCCGGCGTCCAACGTGGGCCAGGTATTCGACACACGCATTGGCAATCACATTAAACCAATTGCCAATGTGCCCGGGCTCGAAGCGCTGGAAATCGACCCCGAAGCGGCCGCGGAAGACTATCGTGAGAAAATCCTTGGCCCGATACGGGCCAGTCTGCCGGAGAAAGCCGTAGCGAGCATCCAGGAACAGTTGTCGGGTGCCTGCACCACCGAGATTGCCGCATTTGATGAGTTCACCGCGCTGCTCACGGATGAGGCACTTACCGGGCGCTACGACCATATTATTTTCGACACCGCGCCCACCGGCCACACCATCCGGTTGCTCAAGTTACCGGGTGCCTGGAGCGGATTTCTGGAAACCGGCGGCGATGCCTCCTGCCTTGGCCCACTGGCCGGACTGGACAAGCAGCGTGAGCGCTACGCCGCCGCCGTCCAAAGTCTTTCTGACGAGGCTCTGACCCGCCTGGTTTTGGTGGCTCGGCCCCGGACAAGCTCAATGGTGGAAGCCGCGCGAACCCACCGGGAGCTGGCCGATATCGGCATACGCAATCAGCATCTCGCCATTAACGGCATGATGCCTGCTGAAGCCTCGGACGATGCCCTGGCCACCAGCATGATCGAGCGTGAGCGCACCGCCGTGGAAGACGCCGACTCAGAGCTCGCGGGTTTACCGCAGAGTCACTTTTACCTGCGCCCGGAAAATCTGGTGGGGCTGGATGCCCTGCGGCGGATGAATCAGCCGGTGGAAACCCTGCGCTCCGAAACGCCCCGGCGGGCTCTGGTCGATCTGCCACCCCTGTCCCGCCTGGTTGACGACATTGAGGCCGACGGTAAAGGCCTGGTGATGACCATGGGCAAGGGCGGCGTGGGCAAAACCACCATTGCAGCGGCCGTTGCCGTGGAACTGGCCGCCCGTGGCCACGAGGTATTGCTGACCACCACCGACCCGGCGGCCCACCTGACGGAAACCCTTGCGGGTGATGTCGACAACCTGACCGTCAGCCGCATTGACCCCGAGGTGGAAACCCAGGTTTACCGCGACCACATCATGGCAACCCGCGGTGCCAGCTTGGACGCCGAGGGCCGCAAGATGCTGGAGGAAGATTTGCGTTCCCCTTGCACCGAGGAAATCGCGGTGTTCCAGGCCTTCTCCAAAACCATACGGGAAGCCGGGCGTAAATTTGTGATCATGGATACCGCTCCCACCGGGCATACACTGTTGCTGCTGGATGCCACCGGCTCATACCACCGGGACATCATGCGTCATGCCGGGGAAACCAGTGCCCACATGGTGACACCGATGATGCGCCTGCAGGACCCGGCACAAACCAAAGTGCTGATCGTGACCCTGCCGGAAGCCACACCGGTGCTGGAAGCCGCTCGCCTGCAGGACGACCTGAAAAGAGCGGAAATCACACCCTATGCCTGGGTGGTCAACGCCAGCCTGGCGGCCACTGAGACCAGTCACCCACTGCTGGTGGCCCGGGCCGCAACCGAAGCACCGGAAATAGCCCGGGTCGAAGAAACCCTGAGTGCCCGCTATTCGGTGGTTCCGATGCTGGCGGACGACCCGGTCGGGGCCGAAAAGCTGCGTGCGCTGGTCGGACGCTCGAAGGAACGGGCATGAGGACTGCGGCGATGGACATGCCTGAAACGCCCCTTGTCAGTGGCGACTGGCTGGCCGCACGGCTTGATGCCCCGGGGCTGGTGATCGTCGATGCCCGCAAGGGTGACGGTTATGCGGAGGCGCACATCCCGGGCGCGCGGCAACTCATGCTCAATCCGCTTTTGCACCAACCCGGCCGGGTGATATACCCCGAGGATTTCGCGGCGGAAATGGTACGGCTGGGTATCGGGCCAGACACGCTGGTGGTGGCTTATGACGACGGTAACAACCTGTTCGGCGTGCGCCTGTGGTGGGTTCTGCGCTACTACGGCCACGACAACGCTGTTGTTCTGGATGGCGGTTGGGAAAACTGGATATTGGCAGGGCTGCCCAGGACCGACGAAGCCCCGTTGGCCCCGGAACCGGGGGCGTTCAAGGCATGCCCAAGCCCAGAGTACCTTGCCGAGACAGCGGATGTGCGCGCCGCGATGGACGACCCGGATCGGCAGATCCTCGACGTGCGCGGGGATGCCGAGTGGCTGCGTGCCACACCGACCGAGGCCTCCCTGGCCGGGCACATTCCTGGCGCGCGGCACATGGTCTGGACCGACTGCCTCGATCCCGCCACCCGCCGCTTCCGGCCCGCGGATGAGTTGCGCGCGCACTTCACGGCGCTTGGGTTACGGCCGGAGGCTGAAATCATTACCTATTGCCAGGGCGGCATTCGCGCCGCGCATACTGTTCTGGCGCTAACCCTCGCGGGCTTTGCCCGTGTGCAAAACTACGAGGGATCCTGGGCCGAATGGAGCCGGGCGCAGATGCCTGCAACCGTCGAACGCGACCTCACGATCCCCGAACAGGACTAAAGGAAATACGCATTTTTATGACCCGAATTTTGTTTTTGTGTGTCTCCAACTCAGCCCGTAGCCAAATGGCCGAGGGCCTGGCAAGACACCTGTTAGGCGAAAACGCCGAGGTGATGAGCGCAGGCTCCCAACCATCGCAGGTTAATCTGCACGCTATCGCGGCCATGGCGGAAATCGGTATCGATATCAGCCAGCAGCAGAGTCAATCGGTGGACACCATCGACCCAGCCGCCATCGACATGGTGGTCACCCTGTGCGCCGAAGAAGTCTGCCCGATTCTGCCGGGCAAAGTGAAACGCCTGCACTGGCCAATCAGCGATCCGGCCAGTGGCACTGGCGACCGGAGCAGTGAAGAAAACCTCGAACAATTCCGCATCGCCCGGGATCAGATCAAAGCCCGCATCGCCGTGTTGTCAGGCTTGCTCGACATACCGCCAAGCCCTTCGGCAGAAGAGTTTCATGGTAGCATTCGCGTCCAGGATCTGCCGGGCAGTGTGCGCTTTTACGCCTGGCTGCTGAACACCTGGCCGAAGGAATGGACCCATCGCTATGCGACCTTTATTTGCAATGACCTGAACCTCAATTTTGTTCTGGTGGTTTCAGATGGCAAGGAGCTGCACCACGACACCCTTTACCACCTGGGTATCGGTGTTGCCGACCGGGGCGCGGTGATTGCGGCCTATCACCAGGCCGTCGCCTTTGGCGCGCCCATTGAAAAGCCGCCGCGTACCACCTGGAAGGGCACGCCCCTGCATGAGCTGTGGCTGACCGACCCCGATGGCACGCTGATTGAAATCTACGCACGCCTGACCAACGCTGAGTTGGCGCACAAACCCGCTGACGAATTACCGGAGTTTCTGGTACCAAACACCGGCCCCGATGCGGTCTGATGTGCAAATCGTTGAATTTCGTGGCGGTATGGCCCCATTGAAAAAACAGGAAAGCGGCGTAGTCTGCAATCTTCGCCATGGCGAAGATGACGGCCACACCAGGCTGAGCGGTGAGCGCTTTTACCGAATGTGGCATTGTGATTTACGTTCCTATGCCATACCTTTTCGTGCTCGTGATATTCCACTTCGGCAATGGGTGTTGGCGAAGGATGGTGTGCAGGGGTATCCAAGAGTGACCTGAATCAGCCTAAGCCGGTCACGCTCCACCGACGGTAGTGTAACGAAAGGTTAGCATATTGTCTGAGGTTAGTTGGCCACGACAGCATGGCTTCATAAAGTCGTTAAGAAGGGCACTTAATAGTGCTTAAAAAAGATAAAAGGATAATCCTGATGAGTCTAAAACTAATGAGCCTAAAACACTATACCGTTGCCGGCCTGTTTGTACTGGGCACGGTCTTTCCCGTAATTTCGGCCGCTGCGGATGCCGAAGCTGGCGAAGCCAAGTCAGCGGTCTGTGCAGCCTGTCACGGTGAAAACGGCATTGCCCAGATACAGGGCTATCCGAACCTGGCGGGTCAAAATGAGCAATATCTGGTGTCGGCGCTGAAAGCCTATAAGAACAAGCAGCGTAGCGGTGGCCAGGCATTGACCATGCAGGGTCAAGCGACGGCGCTGAGCGCCGACGATATTGCCAACCTGGCAGCTTTTTATGCCAGCCTGCCGGCAGGTGGCGAATGATCAGGCTTTAGGCGTCCTTAACGGAACGCCTGTAAGGGGTATAAATGCACCCAAAAGAAAAAATCTGGAGAGTGTAATGAAACTTTCAAGAAGACAGTTCCTCGCCTTTACCGGCACGACCGCAGCCGGTTCAGCTGCTCTGGGCGGCAGTCTACTGTTGAACCCGGCCCATGCCGCTGAGGGCAGCGAGCAGCCCGGCAAGGTAAATCTGGACTACCCCACGACTGCCGTCAGCAAAGCGGGTGATTTGAAGGTCGGACAGCCAGTGTCGTTTACCTATCCGGACGCTTCGTCACCATGCACTCTGGTGAAAACCGGTCGCAAAACCCAGGGTGGCATAGGCCCGGATGGCGATATTGTTGCCTACAGCATTCTGTGCACCCACATGGGCTGCCCGGTGAACTATTCCAGTGAGGAGCGCACCTTCAAGTGTCCCTGCCACTTCAGCGTGTTTGATTCCGAGCTGAATGGCCAGATGGTATCTGGCCAGGCGACGGAAAACCTGCCCCGTATTCTTCTAAGCTACAAAGATTCCGATGATTCCATCACGGCAGTTGGTGTAGAAGGTCTTATCTACGGCCGCCAGGCCAACATTTTGCCAAGCGCCTGAGGAGAGATCCATCATGTTTGAACACAAGAAGGGGCGGATTGCATTACCCCCGGCCAACGCCCAGAAAACCCAAACCTGCTGCCATTTCTGCATCGTCGGCTGCGGTTATCATGTATACAAATGGCCCGCTGAACAGGAAGGCGGGCTAGCGCCTAACCAGAATGCCCTCGGCCTGGATTTCCGCAAACAGGTTCCGCCCTTGCAAGTCACCATGACCCAGACGATGACCAATGTCATTCAGGACGATGATGGCAGTTACCAGCGGATCATGATCCTGCCGGACAAGGACTGCAAAGTGAACAGCGGCCTGTCCTCCACTCGTGGTGGCCAGATGGCGTCCATCATGTACTCGCCACAGACACCGGTCGGCAGTAAGCGGGTAAAATACCCGAGGGTTCTCGCCGGCGACGAATGGCGGGATACCAGCTGGGAAGAGGCCATGGCCCTCTACAGCCACCTGACCAAGCTGGTGTTGGATGATGCCGGCCCAGACCAGCTGATGTTCAACCTGTTTGATCACGGCGGCGCTGGCGGAGGCTTCGAGAATACCTGGGGCACCGGCAAGCTGATCTTCACCGGGTTGGGCACAAAGATGGTTCGCCAACATAACCGCCCGGCTTACAATTCCGAATGCCACGCCACCCGTGATATGGGCATCTATGAGCTGAATAACAGCTACGAAGACGCCCAGATGGCCGATTGCATCTTCACCGTTGGCGCCAACGCCTACGAGACTCAGACCAATTATTTCCTGAACCACTGGCTTCCTGGTCTCACCGGCCAGTCCGTGGACAGAAAGCGGGAAGTCTACGACGACGGCGAAACCATCCAGCCAACCCGGATTATTCTGATCGACCCCCGCAGGGCTCTCACAGTGGCCCTTCTTGAGGAGGCAATCGATAACGAAAACATCTTGTTCCTGGATATCGAGCCGGGCACCGATACCGCCCTGTTCAACGGTCTGCTGACCTACGTGGTTGACCAGGGCTGGCAGGATGACGAATTTATCAAGGAGTACACAACCGGCTTCGAGGATGCCGTAAAAGCCAACCGCATGAGCCTTGATGAAACCAGTCGGATCACAGGGATCAGCAAGGACAAGATCATCCAGGCGGCGGAATGGGCCTACAAGCCAAAAGAATCAGGCCACCTTCCCAGAACGATGCACGGTTACGAAAAAGGCATTATCTGGGGCAACGATAACTATCGCATCCAATCGGCGCTAGTGGATCTGGTGCTGGCCACCCACAACGTGGGCCGCCGGGGTACCGGCGTCGTCCGTATGGGCGGTCACCAGGAGGGCTACTGTCGGCCTCCGTTCCCGGGTGGTCGTCCGGCGCCCTACGTGGACCAGGAGATCCTTCAGGGCAATGGCCAGATGCTGACCTCCTGGGCCTGCAATTCCTTCCAGACCACCCTTAATGCCGAGCAGTACCGCAATGAAGTCCTGCGCCGCAGTGCTATCGTCAAGCAGGCCCTGCGCAAGGTTCGCGGTGCCGGGCCGGAGGAAAAGGCGAAGGTCATTCATAAGGCGGTCAAGGAAGACGGCGGCCTGTTTGTAACGGTTATCGACCTCTATGCCACCAAGTTTGCTGAGGCCGCGCACATGGTGCTGCCTGCCGCACATACCGGCGAAATGAACCTGACCTCCATGAATGGCGAGCGGCGCTTGCGTCTATCGGAGAAATTCATGGACCCTCCAGGCACCGCCAAGCCGGACTGCCTGATTGCCGCCGACATGGCCAATGCCCTGCGCAAGCTTTATGAAGCAGAGGGCAATACCGACATGGCCAAGCGCTTTGAAGGTTTCGACTGGAAAACCGAGGAAGACGCCTACAACGACGGTTTCCGTCGTGCCGGTCAGCCCGAGGCACCGATTATTCATAGCCAAGGTGGTGCTACAGGGCATCTGGCCACCTATGATCGACTACGCGCTGCGGGCAACAACGGCGTTCAGCTACCGATTAAAGAGTACAAAAACAGCGAGTTGATCGGTACGGAGATGATGTATACCGACAACAAATTCGATACCGATGATGGCAAAGCGCATTTCCTGCCAGCGCCCTGGAACGGTTTTCCAGAGATGGTCGATGATCAACGCAAGAAGTATCGATTCTGGATCAACAATGGACGTACCAACCAGATCTGGCAAAGTGCTTACCATGATCAGCACGTTGAATTCCGACGCGGCCGCTATCCCATGTCCCCGCTGGAAATCAACCCGGAAGATGCAAAGGATCTTGGCATTGAATCCGGCGACCTGTTGGAGCTATTCAATGACTATGGCGCCACTACGGCTGTAGCGTACCTGGAGCCAGACATCAAGCAGGGCCAAGTGTTCATGATGGCCATGTATTTCAACTCCGTCATGGGCGATTTGGTCACTCCTTGGACCGACCGGAACCATATCCCTTACTACAAGGGAGCCTGGGCAGATATTCGCCGAATCGGCCAGATTGATGACTATGCTGACAAAGTGAGTTTCAAACGTCGAAGATACGTCTAGTCTAGAGTTGGGCGCCCGATGGAAAAGGCGCCCGTTCTCTGGTCTTACTGGCAATTGTTATTTACGTTAACTTCGCCAAAAAGACACTTCAGTGACAATCGTTTTCGGAAAAGGCACGGTCATGAACGATCCAGATTCGAGCAGTACCCCTAAGACCGACAATCCGGATGAAAACAGACCTGAAACTCCGCAAATCAGCAGTAAAGAACAGGTTATTGTGGTTGGTGGCTTTAACCTTATTCAGAAGCTGCTATTGATTGTGACGGGGTTTCTGACGCTGGGCGCGGCCGGGGTGGAAATTCTGAATGTCTACGAAAAAGGGGAGATTGAACTTGCCGATATTCTGTTGTTGTTTCTCTATACCGAGGTGGTTGCTATGGTGGCAGTGTCCTACACCGGACAGGGCTCAGTGTTTGTCTATCCGATTTTTATCGCGATTACGGCACTGGCGCGACTGATCGTGCTGCAGGGCAAGGACATGAATCCACAGAACATTTTGTTCGAGGCCGGAGCTATTGTGCTGCTGGCGATCGGCGCTATGATCATTTTGCGTTTTCCCCGATCTTAACAGTCAATTGAGCCGCCGAACTCTGAGACAACAAAGCATGATGCAAAATCAAAGGTCAGAGCCGGGATCGGACCCGCCGGAATAGGCCGCATAGGGTAAACACAAAGGCGTCCCCCTGCGCGGGTCTAAAATGACGTCCGACTCGACCCCGAAGACCTGGCGCAGCATCTGTCTGGGCTCGCCGGCCAAAATGTCCGCCACGCTGATACCCACGAAATCCTCTATATTGGCACTAACCTGACGAATCCGCCCCATGTCGGCATCCAGACTCACCAAGCAGCCCATCGGCTGGATGGCACCGGGTACGTGCACCGGTTCATGGGCACAGGCTTCCAGGGCCGCTTCTATCTCCGCCTCGGAATAGAGGGGTTTATGTCCCAAAGGTGATAATCTGCCCTTGGTCAAGATGGGTATGTAAACTAGCAAAAGTCATATTGGCCTTCTCAACCATCCTCTTAATGTCATCCTGATAATGGCACGCCAAATCCCTGCCGAACCAATAACGAAAAGCTATCTACCAAGCAAGTTGGAGCCTAGAAAAAAATAAGGCAGCATTCGTCATTTCTATCCCATATGTCTAAAAATAGGTTCTTGGGCGACAACATACCCTTTGCACTGCGTCCTTTGCGTTTGGCCAGTTTGGCGCGAAACGCAATGATGCTCACTTTGATAATCTCCCCAACCGACTTTTATCGAACGCTGGTATGAGTAAGGTATTCAGAATCGAGCTGGCGTTGCGCACATGTGAGGCACGTATTGTTTTCTACTATTTGCTAGCTGTTTCTCGCTGCGGTATTAGCACCCATTCATTCGTTAACCAACAGTAACACGAAATATCGATAGCAATTTCATCGGCGTTTGTTGGCTACAGCGTCTTCAGTTGTTTTGCCGCACGCTTCGACATCTGATCTTAGGAGTTCATTCTGCTCTTTGAGGAGGGCAAGGATTTGCTCGTTCTGCTCCTGCAGTCTTGGCAAGACAGATGTAATTACCTTTGGCGGTGAGTTATCCGGCATCGCCTTCATCATTCGTTCCATCATCTTGCGTCGCATAGTGAATAAGTTGATACGTCGTCGCCCACCCTCTTTCAAAAAGTAGCTGCCAGCGACTAATGTAGCGCTAGCGAGCACACCTATCATTACATATCTCTTCATAGCCACCTCCTATCTGTTGAGGCCTGCAACGTACAAAAGCTGACTGGTTCGGCAATTTTTTCGAGATCCCCAAGTATCATCACCACACTGTAGCAAAATCAATTTGTGACACAGTAGAACTAGAATCTGGGTGCCGTCCATGCCATACCTATACTGCTGTTGTGGAGGCTATATTCTGGCTCACTTCAGATGACGCATTCCACACCTAACGACGAAGAGCCTCTCATATTTTTCAACAGCCAAGCTAGATTATGGCGCTTCTCATTCCCCCACTGCCAAGCTCGTTGGAGCCTAACACGGATCTCCCTGACATCTCTGAGCCGCAGAGGTTTTTTGGCCTACCAACTTGCCTTTGTTCCAGGGTTTCCTGTGAGCCATCAGCAATACGCTTATGTCTCTCCCTCCTAAAGCGTTTCTTTAGGATGGTTCAAAATGAGCAGTTTTCCCCGAAAATTTCGTTCTAAAATGTCGGCTAACGTAAGTCGCTGAATTCTATATACGCAGGTGCTAAAAGGCCGCTTTTGGCCGATTTTGCCACTAGCGACCCAAAGCGGCCATTTCGAGCGGGGATGCAGTCGGCGAGCGAATTTTGGCTATACGACCTAATGGAAGTTAATAGCACAAAGGATCATAGGTTTGGGAGAATCTGGCAGGCTGCATTTGCCGGAAAAAGTGCCAGCACGTTTATTTAATCATAGGGCGCGGCGTCAATACGCTAAGACTTTACTTGGTGGGGCGAGCCAATAACGCGCCCCCCCGCTCCTGATGGAGCGAGGGGTAATGGTAATGAAAGCGGGGGTTAGTCGCGATCAATTTCCGTCACTTGATCGCTGCCTTGACGCAGGCTGATCTCAAGTTCCTGGCCGTCACCATCGCGTCCTTCAATCTCAATCATGCCGCTTTCGTCAATTTCGATCTCCTCAAACTTGGTCATACCTTCCGTCTTGGCGACCTCAAACGCTTGGCGAACCTCGTCTGCGCTCATGCCCCAGGCTCCCGTGATCAACCGCTCGCGCTTTTCCCGGAGGGTTTCACCGCTCTCCAAGGAAAAGCGCGTTTCTGCAAACCACTCGTCGTCTAGCCAACCTTCGACTTCAATACGGCCTCGGCTTTTCGTTTCAATTTCTTCAAAATGGGTGAAACCGTAGGTCTCCGCGTGGGTTAGCACGTCGTCAAGGCGTTCTAACGGTTGATTGTCTGCTTGAGCGGCACCTGCCGCTGAGGCCAGTAGTAAGGCGGAAGCAGGAATGAGCCACATTTTTTTCGTCATCTTCATCATAGACTCCTGTAAAAAGTTACCGATTGACTCACCTATCGCTAAGGCAACAATAGCGAGGCGATGAGCATGTTATAACCCCTATGAGCTTTCCCTAAGCTGACACTGTCGTTCATGTAACGTTCATGTGGCATTTGGCATTCTAGGCGTATGCAAAAAGCGCAACGATTTTTCCGTTTTGGCCTGTTGCTCGTCATGGTGATGGGGCTTTCTGCCACCCAAGCCGACGATAACGCGCCCTGGCAATCGCTTCACGGCGAGGTACGCCGTGGGGAAGTGGTGCCTTTGGAATCGATTTTAGACTGGCTGGCGGCGCACTATGTGGGGGAGGTGTTGGAAGTCGAGGTTGAGCGCGATGGCGGTTATGTTGAATATAAAATCAAAATGCTGGGAGAGCAGGGGCAGCTCGTGGTGTTTGAATTCGATGGCCACACCGGGCAACTCATGGAAATGGAAGGCGTGGGGATTAAGGCAATGCAACGGAAGTCGGAATGAAATGTTTACTCGTTGAAGATGATCGGGCGTTGGCTGATGCGCTGGTCAATGCGCTAGGTGACGGCGATTGGTTGGTCGAACAAGCGTTAACCGGTCAGGAAGCGGATTTTTTGGTGCGAACGGAAGCTTATGACGCACTGATTTTGGATGTGGGCTTGCCCGACGGTGATGGCACACGCTGGCTTGCGGCCTGGCGGGATGATGGCATTGACTTGCCGGTGTTGATTCTCACTGCTCGTGAGCGCTGGGCCGATAAAGCCGCCGGATTTTCTGCCGGGGCAGACGACTATGTCACCAAACCGTTTGAAGCGGCGGAGGTGCTTTTTCGCCTGCATGCATTGGTACGTCGTAGCCATGGCCACGCTCATCCGATCATCAAGGTAGGTGAACTTAGCTTGGATACCCACACCCAGCATGTCACGCTCGCCGGACGCCCTATCGGATTAACCGCGCAGGAAACCCGGCTACTGAGTTATTTGATGCATGCCGCGCCGAGAGTGGTCGGCCGTACGGAGCTTTCCGAACACGTTTACGACCGTGACCATGAACCCGATTCCAATGTGATAGACGTGCAAGTGAGTCGCTTGCGCCGCAAGCTGGGGGCTTGGCGTATTGTGACGCGGCGTGGTCAGGGATATCACCTAGTGGCGGATGCGTCGAATCCCTCATGACACAATTTAGCGTATGGCGAAAACGCTGGGCAACGCGCGCCATTGCCACCCGTTTGCTGCTCGCCGCCGTGCTGATAATTGGCTTGGCGCTACCGCTGGCGGGAGGGGTGCTCTCGTTGCACTATCGCGACGCCGCCACACGCGCGTTCGAGGAGCGCTTGCAGGCCATTTTGAACGTGGTGATTGCCGGGGTAGCGTACGACCGGGTCAGTGATGAATTGCGCATCGACAGTGTGCTAGGAGATTCCCGTTTTAAGCAGGTGTTTTCTGGCTGGTATTGGCAGATTCGCCATGAGGCAGGGCAAACGCTGACATCTCGCTCGCTGTGGGATCAACGTTTGCCCGTGCATGAGGACGATGGGCTAGCGGTACACACATTGGACGGGCCTCGTGGACAGTCGTTACGCATGGTGGAGCGTGATATTCGATTGGCCGCGCTGGATGCCCCGCTGCACGTCAGTGTGGCGGGAGAGGAGAGTGCCTTGGACGCCGATATTCATGCATTTCAGCGTCTGCTCTGGGGTGGGCTTTTCGTACTCGGTGTATTGCTGTTGGGGGTGTTAGCCCTACAGATCCGTTGGGGGTTGGCGCCGCTTCGACGGCTGCGCTCGCGCTTGGATGCGATTGAACAAGGTGAGGCTCAAACACTGCCCACTGACTTTCCCGAGGAGTTACGTACGTTGGCCACCGGCATGAACGCCGTATTGGCGCGTGATCAGCGGTTGATTGAGCGCGGTCGGCACGCAGCGGGGAACTTAGCGCACGCGCTAAAAACACCGCTTAGCGTCATGCGCCTCAATGTTCACCAGCTGCCGACACAGATGCGCCCCACCTGGGAGGCCGAGCTGAATCGCCTCGATAACGCCGTGCGCCACCACTTGGCGCGCGCTTCCGCCGTGGGAGAAGGCGCGCGGATGGCACCTATCGGACTCGAAGCCACGCTATCGCCGCTATTGGCTGGGTTGAGCCGCTTAGCGCAGCGCCGTGGCTTGGTGTTAGAGGTCGACTGGGGGCCATCACCTCGTGTGCACGTCGATGTACAGGACATTCAGGAACTCGTGGGGAACCTGCTCGACAATGCCTTACGCTGGGCGCAGCACACCGTGAAATTGAGGGTCGCGCAAGACGGTGACCGATTGAGCCTCAC
>NZ_JARWAN010000027.1:0-48875 GCF_031451755.1 Vreelandella vilamensis
ATCGTGTTCTTGCCGGAACGTATTGATTACATTAGAGATTACCATCCACTATTTTTGTTTTCAGGCCTGCCTCGTGAATAACCCGGGTTTAAGGAGGTATTCATGCCGCTGGATTCCGCCCGCGACTACCCCCGCGATTTGATCGGCTATGGGCGCAACCCGCCCCACGCCAACTGGCCGGGTAAAGCACGCATTGCCGTGCAGTTTGTCTTGAATTACGAAGAAGGTGCGGAAAATTGCGTGCTCCACGGCGATGCAGGCTCGGAGCAGTTTCTCTCTGAGATAATTGGCGCGCCTTCTTTTCCCGACCGTCACCTGAGCATGGAGTCGATTTACGAGTACGGCTCGCGGGTGGGCGTGTGGCGGATTCTGCGCGAATTTGAGCGTCGCGATTTGCCGCTAACGGTGTTTGGCGTAGCCATGGCGCTGGAGCGCAATCCGGATGTCGCCCAGGCGTTTAAGGAACTTGACCACGAAGTCGCTTGCCACGGTTATCGCTGGATTCACTACCAGGAAGTGCCCGAGCACATTGAGCGCGAACACCTGCGAAAAGCCCTAGATATCTTCCAGCGCCTCTACGGCGAAAAACCGGCAGGCTGGTACACCGGGCGCGATAGCCCCAATACCCGGCGCTTACTGCTGGATGAGGGCGGTTTTTTGTATGACAGCGACTACTACGGCGACGACCTGCCGTTCTGGACCCGCGTCCACGATAGTCAAGGGCGCGAGCATGACCATTTGATTGTGCCTTACACGCTGGATACCAACGACATGCGCTTTGCCGCGCCGCAAGGGTTCAACACCGCCGATCACTTTTTTACCTACCTGCGCGATGCCTTCGATGTACTCTACGCCGAAGGCGAAGACACCCCCAAGATGCTGTCGGTGGGGATGCACTGCCGCTTGCTCGGCCGCCCCGGGCGTTTCCGCGCCCTGCAGCGCTTTTTGGATTACATTGAAGCCCATGACCGCGTTTGGGTTGCCCGGCGGGTCGATATCGCCCGCCACTGGGCTGAACACCACCCTGTTGAAAGGGATAAAACATGAAGAAAGCTAGCTACTACGCCCCGCAGGGTGGGCATCCGCCGCAAACGCAGTTAACCGCGGATCGCGCCGTGTTCACCGAGGCCTACGCGCTGATCCCTAAAGGCGTGATGCAGGATATCGTCACCAGCAACTTGCCGTTCTGGGAAGGCACGCGTCTTTGGGTGCTGGCGCGGCCACTCTCGGGCTTCGCCGAGACGTTTTCCCAATACATTATGGACGTGCAGCCGGATGGCGGTAGCGACAAGCCTGAACTCGACCCCGAAGCCGAAGGCGTACTGTTTATTGTCGAAGGTGAGTTAAGGCTTACTCTATCCGGTGAGCGCCATACGCTGACGCCTGGCGGCTATGCGTTTATCCCCCCTGGCAGCCAGTGGCAGGTGCGCAACGAAAGCGGTGAGCCGGTGCGCTTTCACTGGGTGCGCAAGGCGTATGCGTTTGTCGAAGGGCTTGAGGTGCCTAAGGCGTTTGTCACTAATGAGCAGGACATCGCCCCGATTGAAATGCCGGGCACCGAAGGGCGCTGGGCGACTACGCGCTTTGTCGACCCAACAGACGTGCGCCACGATATGCACGTCAATATCGTGACCTTTCAGCCGGGCGGCGTGATCCCCTTTGACGAAACTCATGTGATGGAGCACGGCCTTTATGTGCTGGAAGGCAAAGCCGTTTATCACCTGAATCAAAACTGGGTGGAAGTCGAAGCCGGGGATTTCATGTGGTTGCGCGCCTTCTGCCCCCAAGCGTGTTACGCCGGCGGGCCGGAGCCTTTCCGGTATTTGTTGTATAAAGACGTTAACCGCCACGCCACCCTTCGGCTATAAACACTGGCCAGACCCGCCCACCCTGAGCTTGTCGAAGGGCCTCCCTCGACAGGCTCGGGATGACCGGTGCCAGTGCATGAAGGGGGAAGTCTATTGCAGGGAGAAAACATGCTGGAACTAAACGCCGAACCGCTAACGGCAGAGGCCTTTGCGCCTTTTGGCGATGTGTTGGATGTGCGTACATCAACGTCGTTTCCCATCAACGCCGGGCGCACCGAGCGCCATCACGATCTGGCGAAGGTGGACACTTTGGGCGAAAACGCCCGCACCCTGATCAATATTTTTGTCAGCCAGCCGGTGACGCTGCCGCTTGACCTGACGTTTTTAGAGCGTCACCCGCTAGGCAGTCAGGCGTTTATGCCGCTGCACGAGGAGCGCTTTATCGTCGTGGTGGCCCCGCCGGGGGAGGAGATTCCCCCCGGCGAGGTGCGCGCCTTCGCCACTGATGGCCGCCAGGGCGTGAATTACCACGCGGGCACCTGGCACGCCATTCAATCGGTGCTGGAACGTGAAGGCGAATTTCTGGTCGTGGACCGTGGCGGCGACGGCTCGAACTGTGACGAATACCCTATTTCGATACGCGTCACAGTGAACGAGGCCTAAGGCGCGCCGCCGCTGGCGTTACTTCTCGATGATGCCTTGCTCGCGTGCCATGGCATACGCAGCCTGCGGCCCTTTCCATAGCGATGGCAGAATAATCAACGACACCGGGATCGCCGTGATCACGATAAACTGCTGGAGCGCGCTAATTTGCCCCGCGCCCATGTAAAGCAGAATTGCCGCCATTAACGCCATGGCAATGCCCCAAAACGCGCGAATCAGCGGTTTAGGGTTGTCGTGCCCGGCGCCGACCATGGCGATGGCGTAACTCATGGAGTCGCCCGTGGTGGCGACGAAAATCGTGGTCAGCAATAAAATCGCCATGGCCATCAAGGTGCCACCCGGCAGCGCCTGGGCGACCGTTAACGTAGCGACATCAAACTGAAAGTTGTTCAGCGCCTCGGTTAAGTCAATCGCGCCGGTGAGCTGGTAGTAAATGCCTGAGCCGCCTAAGAGCGTAAACCAGATACTGGTGGCGATGGGGGCCAGAATCGCGACGGCGAGAATCATTTCACGGACGCTGCGGCCGCGAGAAATCCGCGCGACAAAAATCGCCATTAGCGGTGCGTAGCCGATAAACCAGGCAAAGAAGAACACCGTCCACCACTGCATCCACCACGCCGGGGCGGTGTCCGCGGTCATCGTGGCCATGGTGAAAAACTCACTCACGTAGGCGCCTAGGCCCGAGGCGTAGCTATTAATCAAAAACAGCGTCGGCCCGAACAGAAAAATCACCGCGCCAATCGCCAGCGCCAAAAAGACGTTAAAGCGGCTTAGCATTTGAATGCCGCGATGCACGCCGCTCATGGCAGATGCCACGTAGATGGCGCCAAGCAGAGCCAGAATCGCCAGCTGCATCGGGTAACCCCGCGGTAAACCAAAGAGCTCGTGCAAACCGAAGCTTACCTGCGTGGCCAAAAAGCCGATCGGGCCAACGGTGCCCGCCACTAGCGCAATCACGCAGCAGGCATCCACCACCCCACCCAGCGGGCCTTGCAACAGGCGCTGGCCCAAAACCGGGTAAAGCAACGTGCGCGGCTGTAACGGCTGACCTTTCACGTAGTGCGCATGTGCCAGCACCACGGCGGAGAGCGACCCGAGCACCGCCCAGGCCAAAAAGCCCCAGTGCATAAACGACTGCGCCAACGCGCCAGAAACCGCCGCTGGCGTGCCTGCTTCGGTATCAAAGGCGGGCGGGGTGACCACGAAGTGATACACCGGCTCGCCCGCGGCGAAGAACACGCCGCCACCGGCCAGCAAGGTGCACAAAATGATCGATATCCACTTAAACGTGCTCATTTCGGGCGCGTCTAAGTTGCCGATTTTGGCTTTGGCCGCTGGCGTCATGGCAAGGCCGATGGCAACGAAAAAAGTCGCGAGCAGCAACAGCTGAAAATACGTGCCCAGGGTAATGGCTGTCCAAGCAAAACCGGTGCTGATACTGTCAGCCACCAGGTTAATATCCAACAGCGACAGCAGTACAAATGCCGCGATAAAGCCAATGCTCAAGATCAGCACGATAGGGTCACCCAAGGCGCGAAGCCCTTGAGGTGGGGACGTTCGTTGAGGGGAATGAGGCATTTAATACACCAGTAAGCGTTAGGGGATGACGTTAAGAACGTCGTCGAAAAGTTGTTGGAAAAAGTCGTCGAGGAGGAACTGTCGATAATACGGTTAAAAAAAAGCGCCATTCATAGAATGGCGCGAAAAACGAGTGTTAGGTTAACATTCTTGTAGACAAAGGTCGAATTCAACTGTGCTGGTGCGCCGACGGGTGTGCTGTGCTGATTCATGGTGCACGGCACCGTAGAGAAAACTGGAATATACCCGCGTTAATACAGTAATCGTCTGATAAATAAATATTTAGTTTGTGTTGGCCGCTTTTATGCATTACCCATTTTGTCGATTGTATACAAAGAGGGTTAAGCATGAATACGAAGGTAAAAGCGGCATCGATCAAGCAACGTACGAGTCGGCTGGGGTTAGGCAGTGTGGCCTTGGTCATGGTGCTGGTGGCAACAGCGAGTCACGCGCAGGAAACGGATATCCGCTTTCAGTTGGACTGGCGTTTTGAAGGGCCTTCTGCGCCTTTTTTGATGGCGGTAGAACGGGGCTATTTTGCTGAAGAGGGCTTGGATGTCCAGATCGACTCCGGCAGCGGCTCGGCGGGGGCGATCAACCGCGTGGCTTCTGGCGCCTATGAAATGGGTTTTGGCGATTTAAACGCCTTGATTGAATTTTTGGCCGAAAACCCTGACGGGCCAGGTATCACCGGCGTGTATAGCGTCTACGACGGCACCCCCGCGGCTGTTTTCGCGCGTAAAGATAGCGGCATCGAAACCCCGGCGGATCTGGCTGGCAAAACTATCGCCGCCCCGACCTTTGATACCGGCTACCGCGCCTGGGGCATTTTTGCCGCCGCCAATGACTTGGACCCCGATGCGGTGGAGTGGCAAAACGTCGACCCGACGCTGCGCGAAACCTTACTGACGCGCGGCGATGTCGATGCGATCACGGGCTTTTACTTCACCAGTCTTCTGAATCTTGAAGAGCGCGGCATGAGCCAAGACGAGCTGACGATCATGCCTTTCCCGGAATACGGCGTGCCCCTTTACGGCAACGCGATTATCGCCAGCGAAGCATTTGCCGAAGAGAACCCCGAGGCGGTACGCGGCTTTTTGCGCGCCTTCAACCGTGCCCTGGGCGAGACGCTGGATGACCCCGACGCGGCCATTGAGTACGTGCATAACCGCGACGGCTTGATCAATGTCGAGATGGAAACCCGCCGCTTGAAGCTGGCGCTCGATAGCGTGGTGGATACCCCAGATGCCCGCGAACACGGTGTGGGTGATATCGATGAAGACCGCTTGGCCGAGGCGATCCAGTTGGTGGGCGACGCCTACTCGCTGCCGACGCTGCCTGAGGTTGATGATGTGTTCGATAGCCAATACCTGCCTCCGCGCGACGACCGCATGCTGCTGCCGGCAGGGAGCGAATAACGATGTCGGCGTTTGTTGCTTTCGATCACGTCAGCCTGGCCTACGATGACTCGGGTAATGCCATTGAGGACATTGATCTGGATATCCACGAAGGCGAGTTTGTCGCCTTCGTGGGGCCTTCAGGCTGTGGCAAGTCAACGTTCATGAAGTTGTGCACAGGCCTGCACGCGCCAACGGCTGGGTCGATTCAGGTCGATGGTGTCGCGGTGACCGAGCCGCTAAAAATCTCCGGGATGGCGTTTCAAAACGCCAACCTGCTGCCCTGGCGTACCACCTTGGATAACGTGCTGCTGCCGCTGGAGATCGTCAAACCCTACCGCCATCAGTTTCGTAAGCGGCGCAAGGAATTTGAGGGTTGGGCGCGCGATTTGCTCAACACCGTGGGCCTGGCCGACTACGAAGACCAGTACCCGTGGCAGCTTTCCGGCGGCATGCAGCAGCGCGCCTCTATCTGCCGTGCGTTAATCCATCAGCCCCGCCTGCTCATGCTCGACGAGCCGTTTGGCGCGCTGGATGCGTTCACTCGGGAAGAGCTTTGGTGCGTGCTGCGCGATCTCTGGGAGGCGCAGCGCTTTACCGTGGTGCTGGTGACGCACGATTTGCGCGAAGCGGCGTTTCTCGCCGATACCGTCTACGTCATGAGCTCGCGCCCGGGGCGGGTGGTCGAGCGGCGTGAGATCGATTTGCCTCGGCCCCGCTCGCTAGACATCACCTACGACAAACCCTTTATCGACCTGGTGCACGAGCTGCGTGCCCAGATCGGTGAAATCCGTAGCACGTAAGGTTTACCTATGAATGTTAAACGTCAGACGACCGAGCGCTTGGCGCCGTGGATCGCGGTGGTGGTATTGACGCTGATCTGGGAGCTCACGGTACGCCTTTTCGATGTGCCGAGTTTTATTTTCCCCAGCGCCTGGGAGACCGCCACCGCGCTTGTCACCTATGCCGGGCCTATCGGCATGCACTCCTGGCAAACCCTCTGGACCACGCTGGTGGGGTTTGCGCTCGGCGTCGCCGTAGGGCTGGGGCTTGGTTTTATCGTCGGCTCGTCGCGCTTTTTGTATAACGCCTGTTACCCGCTGTTGGTGGGGTTTAATGCGATACCGAAAGTCGCGTTTGTGCCGATCTTGGTGGTCTGGTTCGGCATTGGCTCGGTACCCGCGATTCTCACCGCGTTTTTGATCTGCTTTTTTCCCATCGTCGTCAACGTGGCCACCGGCCTTGCCACGCTAGAGCCGGAGATGGAGGACGTGTTGCGCGTGCTCGGCGCAAAACGCATGGACGTGCTGCTAAAAATCGGCCTGCCGCGCTCGCTGCCTTACTTCTTCGCCTCGCTGAAGGTCGCTATCACCCTGGCGTTCGTGGGCACCGTGGTATCGGAAACCGTCGCCTCCAACCAGGGCATTGGCTATTTGATGATGAGCGCCGGCTCGCAAATGCGCATGGGGCTGGTGTTTGCCGGGCTGATCGTTATCAGCGCCATGGCGATGGTGATGTACGAGCTCTTTGCGCTACTGGAAAAACGCATGACCGCCTGGGCGCATCGCGGCCAAAACCGCTAAGGCATCCGTTTTACCACACCGGTTTTACCACACTGTTTTTACCACATCGGTTTTAAGACAACTTTTTAAAGCGGCCATGACGGCAATTGACCGGCGCGTGCGCCAATGATGTTAACGGGGAAATTACCATGAAAAATCGTCGCAACACCGACACAAGCGCAACCACAACGGTGATGAAAACCGGGCTGGTGGCGCTGGCGGCCATCAGCATCGCACCAGCGGCGCAGGCCGAGAAGTTTTTTTCGGATTCGAGTATTTCGCTGCTCTACAGCGATCAGTACGAAACCTTTGGCAACCAAACGCGCACGGATACCTACGTCACCTTTGAGAACGTGACGGCGCATAACTGGGGCGGCACGTTTTTTTTTGTGGACCGCAATCAAGGTCGCGGCGCCGCCAATGACGATGACGACCTTTACGGCGAATTCTCTCCCACACTGAGTTTGAGCTGGCTCAGTGATGTGGAGCTAGGCCGCGGCGCGCTAAAAGACATATCGCTGGCAGGTACCTACGAGTTTGGCGGAGGCACTGACGCTACCAACGTGTTAACGGGGTTGAGTTTTGCCTGGGACGTACCGGGAACGATCTACTTCAACACTGCATTTTACTACGTTAACAACAGCGAAATCAGCGATGACTGGCAGGCTACGCTCACCTGGGGTGCGCCGTTTGAGCTGGGGGCTTCACGCTTTTTGTTCGACGGCTACATCGATTACTCCTCGGCCGCGTCGGACCACAAAGCCGATTTCCACTTTAATCCGCAGTTGAAGTGGGACTTGGGCCACTACTCGGGCAATCCGGGCGTACTTTATGCCGGTATCGAGTATTCCTATTGGCATAACAAATACGGTGTCGGTGAGGATTTAATGGACACCGAAAGCGCGGTGAGTGCGTTGGTGAAGTTTCACTTTTAACGTGTCGCATGATCTTTAAGCCAACGCCTGCTATCCAGCGGGCGTTGCTGTTTTGGTGCAATGCCTAAATAGGGTGCAGGCGGCGCTTTTTTTTTAGGGCGTGATAGCGCTGGATTAAGGTGCGTAGTGGTGCTAGTTCAGCGCTGTATTTTTTCTCAAAAGCTTGATTTTAAAAGCTAAAAAATTATCTGCGTCAAAATGGCGCGCTCCTTGCAAAGTCTATGGGCTAGTGACTGTTTCCGCTTTGCGGATTCACCACCCACACAAAAAGCCCGCTATCGGGGTGCAAGGAGTCTTCCATGACGACTTTCAAAAAGCCTTTCTTTAAGAACGCTTTCTCCAAGAACACTTTTTCTAGGCGTGCCTCCAGTCAGCCTGTCTTGCTGAAAAGCGCGTTATCCAAAAGCGTCGCCATGGCGGTGCTGGCCAGCGCCGTGATGGGCGCTAGCGCTCAGGCAATGGCCCAGGAGCAAGACCCGATTAAAGTCGGTATCTTGCATTCGCTCTCCGGCACCATGGCGATCAGCGAGACGGTGCTGAAAGACACCGTCGAAATGCTCATCGAGCAGCAGAACGCCGAGGGCGGCTTGCTCGGCCGCGAGCTGGAAGCGGTGGTGGTGGATCCGGCCTCCAACTGGCCGCTGTTCGCCGAAAAGGCTCGCGAACTGCTGGCGCAGGAAGAAGTCGATGTGATTTTCGGCAACTGGACCTCGGTATCGCGCAAATCGGTGCTGCCGGTGGTCGAGGAGCTTAACGGTCTGCTGTTCTACCCGGTGCAGTATGAGGGCGAAGAGTCTTCCGAGAATGTCTTCTACACAGGTGCGGCGCCTAACCAGCAGGCAATCCCCGCGGTTGACTACCTGATGAACAACGTCGGCGTCGAGCGCTGGGTGCTGGCGGGGACCGACTACGTCTACCCGCGCACCACCAACAAGATCCTCGATGCCTACCTGAAAAGCCATGGCGTCAGCGACGACGACATCATGATCAACTACACGCCTTTCGGTCACTCCGATTGGCAGAACATCGTTTCCGAGATCAAGCAGTTCGGTAACGAAGGCAAGAAAACCGCCGTGGTATCCACCATCAACGGCGATGCCAACGTGCCTTTCTACCGCGAACTGGGCAACCAAGGGGTCAACGCGGCGGATATCCCGGTAGTGGCGTTTTCCGTGGGTGAACAAGAGCTGTCGGGCATCGATACCGGCCCGCTAGTTGGCCACTTGGCGGCGTGGAACTACTTCATGAGCGTGGATACCGACGCCAACTACGATTTCATCGACGCTTGGATTGAGCATACTGGCGACGAGATGGCCGTAACCAACGACCCCATGGAAGCGCATTACATCGGCTTTAATATGTGGGCTGAAGCCGTGCGCAAGGCTGAAACTACCGATGTGGACGCCGTTAAAGACGCGATTATCGGCGTGACCGTGCCTAACCTCAGCGGCGGCTACGCGGCGATGATGCCCAACCACCACATCACCAAGCCGGTATTGATCGGCGAAATCCAGGACAACGGCCAGTTTTCCATCGTCTGGCAGACACCCTCTACCGTGGCCGGCGATGCCTGGTCTGACTACCTGGAAGGCTCGCGTGACCTGATCAGCGACTGGCGCAAGCCCATGGAGTGCGGCAACTACAACGTAGTTCAAGGCAGCTGTGGCGGCGGCCAAGCCGAGGCCGAGTAACCACAACACGTTATCCCTACAACGGTTACCCCTACGACGGTTAACCCAATGACCAGGGCCGGTCACCACGACCGGCCCGTAAACGCTGCTCAACGTTTTCACTCAAACAGGACACGCCCATGAGGATGCTTTCACGCTTCCTGCCGGGCCTACTATGCCTTTGCCTGTTATTCGGCCTGCCACAGGCCGTCCAGGCGCAGGAAGACCCCGGCCAGTCGCTGTTAGAAGCCCTTGATGCTCCCTCCTATGCTGATAAGGCAGAGGCCATTGAGGCCATCATTGCAAGCGGCGACGAGCGCAGTCGTCGCTGGCTGGAAACCCTGCTCGATGGCAAGCTGCAGCGCCACAAGGAGACGGAGCAATTTGTCGTCGTGCTGGAAAATCGGGGCCGAAACTGGCCGGTGGCTGATGCCTTGACCTTCGAGGAAGCTGGCGACATGTCGCGCCGCGAACTCGACCGCATCGGTATCAACAATGCGCTGCGCGGGCAGCTGCAAAATGCCCTGTCGTTGCTTGATTTGTATGTTGACGATGCCGACCAGCGGCGCGAGTCTGCCCGGAATCTTTTGGGCAATGTTGATGCTCCCATGGTCGAGCCGCTAACAGCGGTGATCGAGAACGAGGAGAATGCCGAAGTGCGCCGGCTGCTGTCGCAGGCCCTGGCGATCTACCGGCTTGAGCAGGGCGACGTCGAGGCCATCGCCGACTTGGAAGGCAGTCTTAACCAGCGGGCGCGTTCGGTGCTGAATTCTGCCGCGCGTAGCGACGATCCGGTCTTGGCCGATGCCGCCTCGGCAGCCCTCGCGGGCATTGAGCAAAAGCTCAAGCTCAACCAGGGGCTTGAGACGCTCTACTTTGGCCTGTCGCTTGGGTCGGTGCTGGTGCTTGCCGCCATTGGGTTGGCGATTACCTTCGGCGTAATGGGCGTGATCAACATGGCCCACGGTGAGCTGATCATGCTCGGCGCCTACACCACCTGGGCGATGCAACAGCTGCTCCCCGGACAGCCGGGGCTTGCGCTGATTCTTTCGATCCCGGCGGGCTTTTTGGTCGCAGCCCTTGCCGGTATCGCCATCGAGCGCGGAGTGATCCAGTTTCTTAAAGGCCGGCCGCTGGAAACGCTGCTGGCTACCTTCGGCGTCAGCCTGATTTTGCAGCAGCTGGTGCGCACGGTGATTTCGCCGCAGAACCGCACCGTGGTCTCGCCCGACTGGCTGAGCGGTTCCGTGATGATTAACGAAGGGCTCTCGCTGACGCTCAATCGCCTCTATGTGCTGGGTTTTGCCCTGTTGGTATTTGCCGGCCTGATGCTGGTGATGCGCCGCACCCGCCTTGGCCTTGAAGTGCGCGCGGTGACGCAAAATCGCGCCATGGCGCGCTCGATGGGCATTCGCGCCACCCGCGTCGATATCATGACCTTTGCGCTGGGTTCCGGCGTGGCCGGGCTTGCGGGCGTGGCGCTTTCCCAGCTGACCAACGTCGGCCCCAACCTGGGCCAGAACTACATCATCGATTCGTTCATGGTGGTGGTATTCGGCGGTGTGGGCAATCTGTGGGGCACGCTGGTAGCAGGGCTTTCGCTTGGTGTCATCAACCAGGTGCTAGAACCCTGGGCCGGTGCGGTGCTGGCGAAAATCATCGTGCTGGTGTTCATCATCCTGTTTATTCAGAAGCGCCCGCGGGGACTCTTCCCGCAAAAGGGCCGCGCAGCGGAGGGTTAACCGATGCACTCTATAGACACCTCCCAGCGCTTTTGGCTCACACGCCCGTTTCGGGAACGGGCCACACAGCTATTTCTCGGCGTGCTGTTTGCCGCACTCTTGCTGGTGACCGTGCTGCACCTGGCGGTGCCGCAGGGCCATCCGCTGCACGTCACCGCCTATACCGTAAATCTATTCGGCAAGTACTTAAGCTACGCGCTGCTCGCCGTGTCGGTGGATTTGGTGTGGGGCTACTTGGGCATTTTAAGTCTCGGGCACGGCGCTTTTTTCGCCATCGGTGGCTACGCCATGGGCATGTATTTGATGCGCCAGATCGGCGATCGCGGCACCTACGGCGACCCGGTGCTGCCGGATTTTATGGTCTTTCTCAACTGGGATAGCCTGCCGTGGTACTGGCTTGGCTTTGATATGGCCTGGTTTGCCTTTGTGATGGTGCTGGTGGCGCCGGGGCTATTGGCGCTGGTATTCGGTTTTCTCGCCTTTCGCTCACGGGTGACCGGGGTGTATCTGTCGATCATCACCCAGGCGCTGACGTTCGCACTGATGCTGGCGTTCTTCCGCAACGAGATGGGCTTTGGCGGTAACAACGGGTTGACCGATTTTCGTGAGTTGCTGGGCTTTGATTTGCGCACCGATACCACGCGCCTGGGGCTTTTCCTCGCCACCGGCGTGGCGCTGGCGTTGGGGTATCTATTATGCCGGGCGATTGTCACCAGCAAGCTTGGCCGAGTGAGCGTGGCGACCCGCGACGCCGAGGCGCGCACGCGTTTTCTCGGCTACCGCGTTGAGCGTTTTCAGCTGTTTGTGTTCGTGGTCTCCGCGATGCTCGCAGGCCTGGCCGGCGCGCTCTATGTGCCCCAGGTGGGAATTATCAACCCTAGCGAGTTCTCGCCGATTTTCTCTATCGAAATCGTGCTGTGGGTGGCGCTGGGCGGTCGCGCCACGCTCTATGGCGCGGTGATCGGGGCGCTGTTGGTGAACTACGCCAAAACCGTGTTCACCGGGGTGATGCCCGATGCCTGGCTATTCGCACTCGGTGCCATGTTCGTGCTGGTCACGGTCTTTTTACCCAAGGGGGTGGCGGGGCTTTTGGCCTACCGCGTCAAGCGTAAACGCAATGATCCAGACGATAGCGCGAAACCCCAGGAGGCAACCGTATGAGTTTGTTAGATTCCCTGGCTGATCGTGAGCGGGTGTTTGATTTTCTGGCGCCGCCGACCTCCCCGGTGGACGTGCGCCACGGCCCGATTCTGTACCTGGAAGATGTGACCGTAAGCTTCGATGGCTTCAAGGCGATCAACAACCTCAACCTCACCATCGACGATGGCGAGCTGCGCTGCATCATCGGCCCCAACGGCGCGGGCAAGACTACCATGATGGATATCATCACCGGCAAAACGCGGCCCACCGAAGGCAGTGTTTGGTTCGGCAGCCGCCATAACCTGCTCACTATGAACGAGCCGGAGATTGCCAGCCTGGGTATCGGGCGCAAGTTCCAAAAACCCACCGTGTTTGAAGCGCTTTCGGTGTTTCACAACCTGGAATTGGCGATGGCCGCCGACAAGCGCATTTTCCCCACGCTTACCGCCCGCATGACCGGCGAAATTAAAGACCGCATCGACGAAGTGCTGGAAACGATTGGCCTGACTGAGCTGCGCCACCAGCCTGCGGGCATTCTCTCCCACGGCCAGAAGCAGTGGTTGGAGATCGGTATGCTGTTGATGCAGCGCCCGCGCCTGTTGCTGGTGGATGAACCCGTGGCGGGCATGACCGAACAGGAGATGGAGCGCACCGCCGAGCTATTAACCGGGCTGGCGGGCCAGCAGTCGGTGGTGGTGGTCGAGCACGACATGGGCTTTGTGCGCTCGATTGCGCGTCAGGTGACGGTACTGCACCAAGGCAGCGTGCTGGCCGAGGGCAGCATGGATCAGGTCTCAAGCGACCCGAAGGTGGTTGAAGTATATTTGGGTGCTGATGACGAGGAGGCCGCCTGATGCTCGCGATAGAAAAGCTCAATCAGTTCTACGGCGAGAGCCATACGCTCTGGGACTTGGATCTGGATGTGCCCAAGGGGCAGTGTACCTGCGTAATGGGGCGCAATGGGGTGGGGAAAACCACGCTGATGAAAGCGATCATGGGCGAAGTGGCGGTGGCATCCGGCAGCATTCGCTATGCAGACGATATTGCCCTGACGAAAAAGCCCATCGAGGCGCGCTCGCGACTGGGGATCGGTTACGTGCCCCAGGGGCGGCAGATTTTCCCGCTGCTCACGGTGGAAGAAAACCTGCGCACGGGGCTTGCTGCCCGCGGTGATGGAGTGAAAAAAATCCCCGAACGCATCTATGAGCTTTTTCCCGTGCTCGAAGAGATGAGGCATCGCCGCGGCGGTGACTTATCCGGTGGGCAACAGCAGCAGCTCGCCATCGGCCGCGCGCTGGTGATCGAGCCCAAGCTTTTGATTCTCGACGAGCCGGGGGAGGGTATTCAACCCAATATCGTCGCCCAGATCGGCCAGGTGATCCGCCGGCTAATCAAGGAAGACGGCCTCACCGTGTTACTGGTCGAGCAGAAGCTGCCGTTCGCGCGTAAATACGCTGACCAATTTGTGATCATGGACCGTGGCCGGCCGGTTGCCAAAGGCGACATTGGCGAGCTCTCGGATGAGCTGATCAAACAGCACCTGACGGTGTAGGGCCCCAAAACCGTGCGCATTCCTTTTCTCGGCGCGCCAACGTGGTGCGCTGAGCCTTTTTCTGCTGTTTATTTTTAGTGTTCAACAGGCTGAAAATAAAGATAAAAATATTAAATTCACCATTTTGGTACAGCGCTTGCTGCTTACAAAGCATCTTGTTTCGATAGCCACGCTATTTTGGCCACTTCTGCGAGCTTGCGATGAATCAGTGCGTTACGGCCCTACCGTCTTCCCTGTCCGGCCACCGTTTCGACCGTGAACGGCACTGGGCGGCGGCGCTTACTCTCACCTTCGCTCAGCGCCATGGCGCTACCCGGATGATGCGCGCGCGCCACCATGGCCCGCTGCGGGTGCAGCGCCCGTTTTACCCGGAAGGCCGCGGTGAGGCCTGCCACGTTTACCTGCTGCACCCGCCGGGTGGGCTGGTAAGTGGCGATGCGCTGACCATTCAGGCCCATGTGGAAAGCGGCGCCCACGCGCTATTGACGACGCCAGCCGCCAATAAGCTCTATAAAGCCGACAGCCAGGGCGTTGCCTGGACCCAGCACACCCAACTGAGCGTTGAAGACGGCGGGGCCCTTGAATGGCTGCCCCAGGAGACCCTTGCCTTTGACGGCTCGCGCGGCGAGCAGCGTACCTCGATTGATTTGCACGGCAGTGCGCGCTGCCTGGGCTGGGAGGTGATGGCGCTGGGCCGTCCGGCAAGCGAATTACCCTATGTTTCCGGGCGTATCGAGCAGCACTTCCGCTTGACGCTCGACGGCAAGCCGCTGTGGCTGGAACGCCAGCCGCTCGATCCTTTGCACCCGCGCTTTACCGGGCGCTGGGGGCAGGGCGGTGCGACGGTACAAGCGACGCTCTGGGCAGTGGGCATAGCCGATGCGGCGGGTGCCCTCGAGGCCCTGCGCGAAGCGCTTCCCGACACCCCACGCTGGGCCGTCACCGTACGCCACGGCGTGCTGTTACTGCGCTACCTGGGCAACTCACGCAATGAAGCCTGGGCGATTTGCGAGCAGGCCTGGCATCTGCTGCGCCCCCGTTGGATCGAACGCGCCGCGCATACGCCGCGTATCTGGCTGACCTGATTTTCAAGGAGACACCATGGAACTGACCCCGAGAGACAAAGACAAGCTGCTGCTGTTTTCCGCCGCCCAGCTTGCCGAGCGCCGTAAAGCGCGCGGGTTGAAGCTCAATTACCCCGAGGCGGTCGCGCTGATCAGCTTCGAAATCATGGAAGGTGCCCGCGACGGTCGCAGCGTGGCGGACCTGATGAGCTACGGCCGCGAGATCCTGGGTCGCGATGACGTAATGGAAGGGGTGGCCGAGATGGTCGACGAGGTACAGGTGGAAGCCACCTTCCCCGACGGCACCAAGCTGGTCACCGTCCACACCCCGATCAACTAGTTATCAGCAACCAGGAGGCTGCCATGATTCCCGGCCCAATGATTCCAGGACAGTATCAGTTAAAAGACGGCGATATCGAGCTGTGCGTGGGGCGTGAGTGTATCAGCGTCGAGGTGGCCAATACCGGTGACCGGCCGATTCAGGTGGGGTCGCACTATCATTTTGCCGAAGCTAACCCAGCGCTGGTGTTTGACCGTGACACGTCACGTGGTTACCGCCTGGACGTCGCGGCGGGCACGGCGATTCGCTTTGAGCCCGGCCAAACCCGCGAGGTCACGCTGATCCCGTTTGTGGGCCGGCGTCATATCTATGGCTTTCGCGGCGAGGTGATGGGTGCGCTCGATGGAGGTAAGCAATGAAACCGGTTAATAAGATCAGTCGGCAGGCCTACGCCGACATGTACGGCCCCACGGTAGGCGACCGCGTACGGCTGGGCGACACCGAGCTGTGGATTGAAGTCGAAAAAGACGCCACTCACTACGGCGATGAAGTGAAATTCGGCGGCGGCAAGGTGATCCGCGACGGCATGGGCCAAAGCCAGCGTAGCGACAACAGCGTGATGGACACGGTGATTACCAACGCCCTGATCCTCGACTGGTGGGGCATCGTCAAAGCCGACGTGGGGATCCAGCAGGGCCGCATTGCCGCGATTGGCAAAGCCGGTAACCCGGATACCCAGCCGGATGTCGAGATCGTCATCGGCCCCGGCACCGAGATCATCGCCGGCGAGGGCAAGATCCTGACCGCAGGCGCCTTGGATGCCCACATTCACTTCGTCTGCCCGCAGCTGGTGGAAGAAGCGCTGATGAGCGGCATTACCACCATGCTCGGCGGCGGCACAGGGCCAGCGACCGGCACCAACGCTACCACCTGCACCCCAGGTGCTTGGCATATCGGCAAGATGCTCCAGGCGGTGGACGATATGCCGATGAATATCGGCTTTCTGGGCAAGGGGAATGCCAGCTTGCCAGAGGCGCTTGAAGCGCAGCTCGAAGCCGGCGCCATGGGCTTGAAGCTTCACGAGGACTGGGGCACCACGCCCGCCGCCATTAATAACTGCCTGAATGTGGCGGAGAAATACGATGTGCAGATCGCCATTCACACCGACACGCTGAACGAGTCGGGCTTTGTGGAAGACACTTTGGCGGCCTTTAAAGAACGCTGCATTCACACCTACCACACCGAGGGGGCCGGGGGCGGTCACGCGCCGGATATTATCACCGCCTGCGCGAAGCCGTATGTGCTGCCGTCGTCCACCAACCCAACGCGGCCCTACACCATCAACACCATCGACGAGCACCTCGATATGCTGATGGTGTGCCACCACCTGGACCCCAATATTCCGGAAGACGTGGCGTTTGCCGACTCGCGTATTCGCCGGGAAACCATCGCCGCCGAGGATATTCTCCACGACCTGGGCGTGATCTCGATGATCGCCTCCGATTCCCAGGCCATGGGGCGTGTTGGCGAATCCGTCTGCCGGACCTGGCAAACGGCCCACAAAATGAAAGTGCAGCGCGGCCTGCTGCCTGAAGACGAGGCCCTGGGCGCCGATAACTTCCGGGCCAAGCGCTACATCGCCAAATACACCATCAATCAGGCCATTACCCACGGTATCGCCCACGAGGTCGGCTCGGTCGAGGTCGGCAAGATGGCTGATCTGGTGCTATGGAAACCGGCGTTTTTTGGCACCAAACCGGCGATGATTATCAAAGGCGGCATGATCGCGGCCGCGCCCATGGGCGACCCCAATGCGTCGATTCCCACGCCGCAGCCGGTGCATTACCGCTATATGTTCGGTGCGCTGGGCCGCGCGGCAAGCCAGACCCGGCTCAGCTTTGTCAGCCAGGCCGCGTTAGACGCTGGCATTAAAGAGACACTGGGGCTTCATAGCGAACTGGCCGCGTGCAAAAACGTGCGCCAGGTGCGCAAGCAGGATATGAAGCTCAACGACGCCTGCCCCGAGCTGACCGTTGACCCGCAGACCTACGAAGTACGCTGCGATGGCGAAATTTTAACCTGCGAGCCCGCCACCGAGCTGCCGCTGGCCCAGCGTTATCATCTTTTTTAGGAGCCCATATGTTGAAACTCATTGAACGGCTGGGGCCGATAGACGAGAGCGGCGCCAGCGATACGCTGACGTTGCCTTTCGAGCTGCGCATTCGCGGCCGCTTGAAAGCCAAAAGCGATAGCGGCCGCGAACTGGGGCTGTTTCTGGATCGCGGCCCGGTATTGCGCAGCGGCGAAGGCTTAAAGGCGGAAAGCGGCGAGATAGTGCGTGTCTGTGCCGCCGTAGAACCGGTGGTGACCGCGCGAGTCAGTGCTGGCTTACCGCTGGCACGGCTAGCCTACCACCTGGGCAATCGCCACGTTCAACTGGCCTTGGGTGAAGACGAGAAGGGTGGCTGGGTGCGCTTCCCGCCGGATCATGTGCTGGAAGAACTCGCCGAACGGTTGGGAGCTGTGCTTGAGCACCACAACGCCACCTTTGACCCGGAGCCGGGCGCCTATAATCAGGTCGGCGGCGGGCACTCGCATGGCCACGCACACGGTCATTCCCATTCCAGCTCTCAAGGTCATGACCATGACCACGATCATTCACACGGCCATGAGCACTACCATGCCCACTGAACACCCTGCGCTGGAAAGCCATAACGATGAGCTGGCACTGCTGGGGCTGATGCAACTGGTCAGCCCGTCGCTCCCGATCGGGGCCTTTGCCTTCTCGCAAGGCCTGGAAAGCGCCTTCGAGCTTGATTGGGTGCGCGACGAAACAAGCCTCGCCGAATGGCTAAGCGGCGTATTGGAAGACGGCTTAACCCGTTGCGAGTTACCGGTGCTGGCGAGGCTGCATCACGTCTTTAGCCAAGGCGGCAGTGAGGCGGGTAGGGAAACAATCGCCGAGTGGGACGCGTGGCTAGCGGCGACGCGCGAAACCGCCGAGCTTGCCGCCGAAGACAGCCGCTTAGGAACATCGCTGAAACGCCTGTTGAATAGCCTCGACTTGATGCCAAGTGAAGACTCACTACCGCCCTTGTTACCGGCTCAGGCAGGCTATGTAACGCTGTTTGCGTACACCGCCCATACCCGTGGTGTGTGCGTCCGCCAAACGCTGCTGGGCTTTGCCTGGGCATGGCTGGAAAACCAACTGGCCGTCGCCTGCAAAGCGCTGCCGCTCGGCCATACTGCCGCCCAGCGGGTAATCGAGCGGCTGCGCCCGGCGCTTGTTACCGCCGTGGACCAGGCACTTACGCTGGATGATGACGAGTTAGGCCCAGTGCTTCCCGGCCTGGCACTCGCCAGCGCCCTGCACGAAACCCAGTATTCGCGCCTGTTTAGAAGTTAATCGTTTAGACGTTGAATTTGACGATCAGGAGAATGACATGACCCATTGTTTACGCATTGGCGTTGGCGGCCCGGTAGGCTCGGGCAAAACCGCGCTACTCAAGCAGCTCTGCCTGGCGCTGCGCGATCACTACAACATCGCCGTGGTCACCAACGATATCTACACCCGCGAAGATGCGGACTTTCTGCTCAAGCACGATGCGCTGCCAGCGGATCGGATCATGGGCGTGGAAACCGGTGGCTGCCCGCACACCGCGATCCGTGAAGACGCCTCGATGAACCTCGCCGCTATTGACGAGCTACAAGAGCGCCACCCCGGCCTTGAGCTGGTGCTGGTGGAGTCCGGCGGCGATAACCTTTCGGCCACCTTCAGCCCTGAGCTTTCCGATCTCACGCTTTACGTCATCGACGTCTCCGCCGGCGACAAGATCCCGCGCAAGGGCGGACCGGGGATCACCAAATCGGATTTGCTGATCATCAATAAAATCGACATCGCCGAGCAGGTGCATGCCTCGCTAGACGTGATGGCGCGCGACTCGAAAAAAATGCGCGGCGAGCGGCCCTTCGTGTTTACCAACCTTTACGACGGCGTGGGGTTGGAAGACATTATTCGCTTTATTTTAGATCAAGGCATGCTCGACGACCGTCGCCCCCCGGTGGCTGCCACTGCGTAAAGGTTGGCAATACCTGATCCCATAAAAGACAAGGAAAACGTGATGAACCCGATGAAAAAAACGCTTTCACGCCCGTTATTCGGCCTTATCACGCTGGCGCTAAGCAGTGCGGTCAGCGCGCACTCTGGCCACGCCCCAATAGACGTCCACAGCCACTTAGGCAGCCCGGCGATGTGGTTATTGCTGGGGGGTGGCGTGTTGGGGTTCACGGCTGCCGCGCTTATCGTCTGGCGCGTGTATCGCCGCCGTCAGACAGAGGCAAAACAGGCGCGCCAGCAGGGGTAAACGCAACGCCTAATCCGTTCGCAGCACCCCTAGGACTATTGCCGTTGGCATCCGAACCTCTGCAGTAAATCACGCTGTTTCGGTGTAGTATTACGCCTTTAACAGCAATACGAGATGGGGTGCGCTATGCGCTATAAAGACAAACATCAGCTTGCCACCGAGTGGCAAACGCTTTTGCAGCGAACATCGTCGCCGGTTCGGCAAGCGGTGGAGTCGCTGGTGTTGACCCATTGCGTGTATTTCGCTGATCACTTCTACCAGGTCATGCTCGAAGACCCCAATGCCTCGCTGTTTCTCTCCAATGATCAAGTAGGGCAGCGGCTTAACCCGTCGATGCAGCGTTGGCTGAGCGCTATGTTCAGCGTTGAGCACGAGAACTTTGAGGCCTTGGTCGAGCAGCAGGAGAAAGTCGGCCAGGTGCATGCTCGCATTGATATTCCCGTGAATTTGGTGCTCAACGGCGCGCGCCAGCTCAAACTCGCGTTCTACCGTCAGATCAACCGCGACATGCCAAACGCGACCCACGGTGAGGCCTCGGTGTACGTCTCTGACCATATCGACATGGCGATGGAGATCATGAGCCACGCCTATTCGGTCGCCAACGACCGCAATGCCCGCACTGAGGAAGCGTATCGGCTGTTTTCGCTGACCCAAAGCGTGGGTGACGAGCGTGAACGCCAGCGCTCGGCGCTGCTGGATTGGGAAAACACGCTGATGTACGGCGTGGCCGCGCAGCAAGACGCGGCCTCGCTCCCACGGCTTGCAAGCTCGGAGTTTGGCCTGTGGTATTTGCACAAAGCGTGCCACGCGTTTGAAGGCGCACCGGAAATTACCGCTATCACCCGGTGCATTGAACAGATAGATAATGAGTGGCTGAAAGAACTGCACAAGGCGGACACTGCCTCAAGAATGAACGCACTAAGCGATATTCGCGATGCCACGCGCTCCATTCTGATGCTGCTGGATAATATGCTGGAGCGTGCCAGCGGCCTAGAAGCGGGCCGAGACAGCTTGACGCGCCTTCTCAACCGCAAGTTTCTTTCCGTGGTGCTGAATCGTGAGATCGAGATTGGCCGCCACTCTAACAAACGCTTTGCCCTGATGATGGTGGATATTGATCACTTCAAAGCCTTTAACGACACCCACGGCCACGATGCCGGCGACAGCGTGCTGCAGCAGGTGGCCGGCATTCTGGACCGCTCAACGCGTGGCGGTGACTACGTGTTTCGCATGGGCGGCGAAGAGTTTTTGCTCGTACTCGTCGATACCGATGCCGAAGGCAGCCGCCTGTTTGCCGAGCGGCTGCGCCAGGCAATCGCCAACGAGCCGATGTTGGTCGCGGGCGATACCCTGCTCAATGTCACGATCAGCGTTGGGGCCACCCTGCACGATGGCCACCCTGACTACCAACGCTCGCTGCAACGCGCCGACCAAGCCCTCTACCAAGCCAAGCACCACGGGCGTAACTGCGTGGTAATGCAGTGATGATGGCATGAGCGCGGAAGCAGCTCGGCTAGACACAAGCGCCGCTCCCGGTTACGATACGTCCTCGTTAAGCGCCCATAGCTCAGTTGGATAGAGTATCGGCCTCCGAAGCCGAGGGTCGCAGGTTCAAATCCTGCTGGGCGCGCCAGCGATTTCAAGGGCTTACGTTAATTCGTAGGCCCTTATTTTTTGCTTGTGCCCATTTGGTGCCCATCTCGTGCCTTGTTATGTCTCTCCCTGCGCTAAAGCTGATACTTTCGTAATGACGTTCGGTTGTTAAAAGGCACAATGTTGGGCACACCATTATTATTGGGTACTGCCCACCCATTCTGCTAACTGCTGATTGGCCTTCAATCGTTGGCGTTGTAATAATGCGCTATTGAAAATTACATCTAGAGATGACGCTGGTGTAGCTAGCGGCAGTGCAACGGCCGCTTCGTCTCGAAACTGTTGACAGACCTTTTCGTTGTCATCGAGACATTGCCACCAGTGTAAAATATCTTGCTTAGCTCTTTGCATTACGTTAGCAGAAGGCAGCCGATCCGATTTCGCTTGATTGGCTTTTTCCGTAGCAGGCAGCAGATTCCATAAATCATTGTTGTTCCAACGTGACCAAGGAAAGCAGTGGTCTATGGCGTACCTTTGTCGGTGCAGATCATTATGTGACCATACACAAGGCAATGGCGCAGGGTCTTGTAAACGTTGAGTAACTAACTGGCGTACCTGCTGTGTATCACGGCAATTTTCCTGCCACTGCAAGGCATGATGTAAGATGCCTGTATCGTAGTCGGTGTCATATCGCTGCATCAGCTGTACCCACTCATGCACGATGGCAGGCTCCAGCCAGCAGGCGTAACGGCTCATGGCATCCCACAGCTGGGTAGGGATTTGAAACGTGCCGAAAGATGCCAGTGTTGCACTATCAAGGCGGATGGCCTGTTCACGGACACGTAACCCCTGATAGTGCCCTTCAAAAATAGGCCGCTGACTGCCAGGCCAGGTAATAAAATGCGCGGGCATTTTGAGGATGGTCTGGCAAGCATCACGCAGCGCGCGCATTACGCTAGCGGCACATTGAGGATCAAGAAAGGGCGAACCGATTCGCAGATCATGGGGTGACAGTTGCCGTAGGCGATAGAAATCATCCTTGGCAAAGCCATAGCCTTTTTGGCCGGGTGATTGGCGCAGATCACGCTCGATTAACAAGGGCCGGTAGAGTTTTATCCAGAAAAGCCCAACCGCCCCCAGAGGTACCGTCACCCATTCGTCTGTTCGTGAAATCACGATGCCAGGCGCACTATCGGCCAGGCGCGTCAACGTGCGCAGCAAACCAAGCTTATAAGAAGAAGCCTTGTCATCATTAACGATAATATGTCGAAGGGAAGGCAGCGCTCCAGTGCCATCATCAGGCAGCCTGAAAACACGTAGATGCCAGGCAACACCTTGTCGCCCAAGTTGGTCGTTGTTATAGCTTTCCTGCATGGGAAGCAGTGCCAGATCCCGAGCCCAGTTATCCAATACCTCCATATTGACCGAATGAAACTGACGCTCATCGCTAACCGGGCCTTCGCGACAGGTAATCACCAAAAGCCCGCCCGGTGCTAGCAGTGAGCTGAGCACTCGCAACGCACGTTGCTGTTCATTAGGAGGCAAATGCATCCAGACTGCTGATACCAGAATCAGCTGGAAACGCTGTGAAAGCTGGCGGACACGGTTCAATGCAGGCAAAGTATCGTCAATCCAACTGACATCCCGGTCGTGCGTATATGCTTGCCCTAGCGTTCTCAGCTTTTCTGCAGGCTCAACCGCTATCACCTGCCAACCGCGCTCTGTAAGTGCTTTGGCATCACGTCCGCTACCAGCGCCAACGTCTAATACTAAGCCCGGCTGCTCGGGGAGATGATGAAGCCATTCACCATGGATACTTTCAAAGTTCAGCGATTGGTACTGGTTAAACAATCGGTGAGCGTGTTCATCGTAGAAGTACGTCGACGCAGCTGGACGTTGAGAAGACATCATGCCAAATCCTTGGTAAGCAATAACCGGCTAATACCTTCACCTTATCAGTTTAGTGCGCCTCAGGTGATGAAAGAGGTGCGAGGATCTTCAGCTATCGGCCAGAAGCGGTCTTTTAGCACTTCCGCATTTACGATCAATATTTGTTTAAATAGCTCACAATACCTTTCAACGACTGACCAAAAATTTATCCTATTACGATGCCATAACTCGGTTACGTCCTTCGGCCTTGGCCTGGTAGAGCGCTTGATCGGCTCGCTTAACCACCCTGGTTGCCAGCTCGTTGGGTCCGACTTCGACAACACCAAAGCTTGCCGTCACCTTCCCGACCACTGGAAAAATCACGTCAACGATAGCCAGCCGCAGCTTCTCAGCTAGCTGTACGGCTTGGGAAAACTCGGTTTCCGGTGCCAGCACCATGAACTCTTCACCGCCCCAGCGAGCGCAAATATCGGTTGTGCGAAGGTTCGCAGAAAGTACCCGCGCAAAGTCCCCCAGCACCTGATCGCCTACATCGTGGCCATGCTCATCGTTGATGGGTTTGAAGTGGTCAATATCAATCATGATAAGTGATAGCGGCCGCTCATAGCGCCTGGTACGCTCGATTTCTTTTTCCAGGCGTTGATCGAAGCTCATACGGTTAACCAGTCCCGTGAGCATATCTGTACTGGCTATCCGTTTTAGCTCCTGCTCGTGCTTTAACCGCTGAGTAATGTCTTTACCCACGGAAACATAGCGGACAATACGCCCCTGCTCATCTTTAATGGGGCTAATCGTTTGCTCAACATAGCGGTGCGCTCCATCGCGTGTTTGGTCCAAAAATGTATCGCGAAAGGTGTCACCGCTTGTCAGGGTATCCCACATGTTGCGATAAAATTGGGCCGAATGATGGCCCGATTGAAGCAGCCGGGGGTTTTGCCCAATCACCGCGTCGCGCGTGTAACCCGTATAACGTTCGAACGCCTGATTGACGTATTCAATATTGCCGGTAGCATCGGTGATAACCACGCTGTCGGACGACATTTCAATCGCACTTGACAGCAGCAGCCTTTGCCGCTGATCTTCTACCGAGGCGGTAATATCCCGCTGGATAGACACGAAATGGGTAATTGCCCCCGTCTCATTGCGTACCGGTGAGAGGTTCCACTCCACGTCATAGGGAGCCCCGTCTTTGCGGTAGTTCACCGTGATAGCGTCGAAAGGCTCACCGGCGTGCAGCGCCTTTCGCAGGCGATCAAGCATGTCACGGTCGGTTCTTGGTCCCTGCAACAAACGCGGCGTGGCGCCCAGCAACTCTTCCCGGGTATAACCGCTCATGCGAGTCATGGCCGTATTGACATAGACGATCTCTGGTCCAGGAAGATCGAGGCTAGCTGTGGTGATAACAACAGCATTGAACGATTGTGCCATTGCGACCTCAAGTAACCTTAAGTATTCCATTTCTCTCATAAGCTCCTTGATTCACCACCGTTATCACCTGTTACCTTCTCAGCAATAAAAGGGCTGCCAGAAAAAAGTTGTTTCACCCTTTATCGCACTATAGAGACCATTAAAAATCAAAGTTAGCTGCCATTTTTTGCCATTGATAAGCGGCCAATGGATCTTCAAAGTCGGGATATGCGCCGTCAAAAACATGCGCTAGTCGCATCATAGCTTCGGGATGATGCGCGCTCGCCGCCTGCAATAGGTAATGAATGCCCAGCTTTACGTCGTTGTATGAAACCTGGTGCGTTAAGCAATAGTGACCAAGGTTATAGGCGGCATACGTCGAGCCTAACTGATGCGCATAAACAAAAAATGTTAAAGCTTTTTTCCGGTCTTGAGGGACAATATCACCCCACCAATGATGGCAACCTAAGCGGTTAACTGCCCCGGCATGGCCCTTATCGCTCGCTTTGTAAAATAGGTGCAAGGCACGTTGATAGCACAACGGCACACCGCCCCCATGTAAATACAGTAGCCCCAAGTGATACGCCGCATCCGCATGGCCGCTTCCAGTCGCTCGATACCAATGTGTCGCTGCCATTAATAAATTTGGAGCAGCATCAGCGCCATAATAAGCTCGCATTCCTAACATGAAATTTGCGTCACCATCACCGCTGGCACCTAGCGCCTTCAGTTCTAGAAGAAATACAGTGTCCAATGCGTCTTTAGCAGGCGCCTGCTCTTCATAAGGTATTATGTCAGCAGATATTACGTCATATTGTTTTTTTCCTGTGAAGCTCATTTATTCTGCCCTCTTAACGTTGATTAATACGATAAGGCTGCTGATACAGCACAGGGATATGCCTTATTCACTCCATAATTACTGATCAAAAACCTTCATCTGCTTGAATATTGCTCCAAATTTAAAGCAGCAACCCGAGCAGACCGGGTTCTCAAATACGTAAAAAAGAAGTCGGCTTATTTTAGCGCCATGCGGCATGTTCTATTTAAGATGCCAGCGATTATCCTTAGAAAAGGCATATTTAATCTGTCATGTCGTCGTTCCTTTAGCTGTGACTTTTTTAGCCCAATATCGAACATTCCATTAAACATCGTGCCATGATCTTCCTTAGGCTCTCGTCGTCGGCCGAGCCGCGATCGGTGTGATCAGTCATCAGCAGGCAGCTGTACCGGTAAGGTCATTAGATCGCCCAAGGGAATGGGCCGAGAGAACAGAAAGCCCTGCAGCAAGTCGCACTGACGGCGAACCATATCCTGCTGCTCTTCGCGGGTCTCAACGCCTTCGGCGACCACAACCATTTCCATATGGTGCGCCATGGTAATCACGCCCTCCACGATAGCGGCGATGCGATGGTCCTGTTGCGCCTTCTGCACGAAACTGCGGTCGAGCTTGAGTTTGCGCGCGGGCAGGTCACACAGATAACTGAGGCTTGAGAAACCGGTGCCGAAATCATCCAGAGCGACGCTTATCCCCATCATATTGAGCTTCTCCATTAGCTCGACCACCGGTTCGGCGCCGTCCAGCAGCACGCTCTCGGTGACTTCCAGTTCCAGAAGGGCCGGCGGCAACCCCGAACACGCCAAGGCGTGCTCCACTTCCTCGAAAAAACCATCGCGACGAAACTGCAACGACGAAATGTTCACCGCCACCGGCAGCCTGCGGCCCGTATTGGCGTAAAGCTCAGCGATGTCGCGGCAGGCCTGATACAGAATCCAGCGCCCCAGCGGGATGATCTGTCCCGTGTGCTCGGCCAGCGGAATGAACTCCCCGGGTGAAATCATGCCGCGCGTCGGGTGTCGCCAGCGCACCAGCGCTTCGACGCTGCGAATACCACCGTTTGTGGCATCGACCTGGGGCTGATAATGAAGCTCGAGCTGCTCTTCGAGTAACGCCGTATTCAGCTCGTGGCGCATCATCACGCTGTGGCGGGAGTGCGCTGTCTGGCATCCTTTGAACCACTGCCAGGTGTTGCGTCCTTGGCGCTTGGCCTGCTCCACGGCCAAATCGGCTTGCTGGACAAGTTCGTGGGACTGCGCCGATAGATAACAGTTGCAGGCGATGCCGATACTGACGCTGAGTTGTATTTGCTGGCCCTCAACCTCGATGGGCTGTGACAAGGTCTCGATAATGCGCTCGGCTAGCTGAATCACCTGATCGCGGCTGTGATAGTCAGCCAGCAGGATGCCGAATTCATCCCCACCCAGGCGTGCCAATATCTCATCCGGACTCAATAGCGTTTCCAGCCGTTGGGCGATGGTGGTCAGCACCTGATTGCCAACATGGTGCCCCAGCCCGTCGTTAATGGTCTTAAAGCCATCCATGTCCAGGTACATCACCGCCAACAGCTCTGACGTCTTCAGGCTACGCTGAAAGGCGTCCTTCAACAGGCTGGTAAAGGACGTCAAGTTATAGAGCCCGGTCAGCAGATCATGGGTCGCTTGATAGGCAATATGGGCTTTCTGCGTTTTCCATTCGGTGATGTCTTGCTGTGTCCCGATATAATGGCTGCAAACCTGGTCGTCATCGAAGACCGGGCTGATTTCCAGCTGGTTCCAGAACGGCGTGCCGTCCTTGCGATAATTGACCAGCGTCACACAGACATCGCGCTGCTCGCGAATACCCGCGCGTATCTCGTCCACGGTTTCCGGGTCGGTGTCCGGCCCCTGCAGGAAACGACAGTTGACGCCTATTACCTCATCGCGAGAGTAGCCGGTCATGGTCAAAAAGGCCGAGTTGGCGTACACGATAGGCAAACCGGGTTCGCTCGCATCTGCCATTACCACCCCGTTGGGGCTGGCTTCAATCCCACGGCTGAGTCGCCTCAAGGCATCGGTCTGGCGATTGCGCTGGGTAATATCACGGCAGATGCCGTAGACGCCAACGATCTCGCCATCTAGCGATACGGGAAAGTTGATCACCTCCAGATAAAAAGCGTAACCCTCGGCATGGATGCCACGCGTTTCATACGTCACCACCTCTCCCAGGGCGGCCATATTGAAATACACTAGGGTCATTTCGCGTTCGTCGTGTGTCACGAACTTTTCGAAATGCTGGCCGATCAGGTGGGACTCGGGGTAGCCAGTGATGCGTTCCAGCGCGGGATTGCCGCGTTGGAAACACCCTTCCAGATCGAGCTCATAGACACCATCGGGATGGTAGGTGAACAGCGACCGATACCACTCGGTGAGCTCGTGGTGGCGCTGAGAATCCCGATCATACGACAAAGCCAAGGAGACCATAGTGGCAGCCTGGTGTAGTCGCTGTTGACTACCGACAGTGGGCACGTCGGGGAAGGCGTAGTAAGTACTGAACGTCCCCAAAAGCTCTCCATCCGGTGCGATCACAGGGCAGGACCAGCAGGCGCGAACACCTTCGGCAAGGGCGGCATCGCGAAAAAAATCCCACCGGGGGTCGGAGGCGATATCTTCCGTAATTGTCAAGCAGCGATCATGGGCCGCCGTAGCGAAGGACACCACATCAGATGCGACCTCAACCTGCTGAAGCACTTTATGGTAGTTGAGGGAGAAGCGCGGATTAGGGAGTAGGCTTAATGTGCCGTCCTTCGCATCGTAACGCATAAACGCCACAATAGAATCGGGTAACAGTTGCTCGATCCATTGCGAAATTACGTCGAGTCTTTCAGGCAACAAGGGATATCGCTCAGCGAATGGATAGACGCCTTGTTGACCCTCCCGTAGAGGGCTTACGTTGTTCATTGGTCATTCCTTTTATAAGAGATGACTGTCTTTGTCCGTTATTGGGGGAACGCCTTATTGCATCTCGATAACCAGCATGAACTTCTTTTTCCTTTCTGACGACGGACACAACGTGGTGGGTGAATGAAAAGACTTACCTGAGACAATGAAACGTTCCTGCTCAATATCACAACGGATCAACGCCTTATTATTCAGCCACATAGTTAGTGTCCTGTCAGAATGCTTCCCATTCATTTTGCAAAGAGAATTTAGACGATGTGTCTTTATTAAAACGTTGTTTCGGCGCTGGGGAAGCTACCTCAGACGTATCACTTTCAAGCTTAAAGCCCTCTTCGTGCCTTTTTGCATCTTGACTATTATTTGCCAGATTGAAAACAGCCACAGCAGCTTCCAAACGATCGGCCTGCTCGTCTAATGAAGCAGAAGCCGAAGATGCCTGCTGAACCAGCGCCGCATTTTGTTGGGTCACCTGATCCATCTGTCCTACTGCCTGAGAGACCTGCTCTATACCAGAACTTTGTTCCTCAGAAGCGGCGGAAATCTCGTCCATGATGTCCGTGACACGACGAATCGCACTCACCACTTCTGTCATAGTATTGCCCGTTTGCTCAACCAAGGCAGATCCTTGCTGCACCTGTGCTACCGAACTTTCAATAAGCGACCTGATCTCTTTCGCCGCTTCCGCGCTTCGGCTAGCAAGGTTGCGCACTTCGCTGGCGACCACGGCAAAGCCACGCCCTTGCTCACCGGCACGGGCGGCTTCGACAGAAGCATTTAATGCCAGAATATTCGTCTGAAAAGAAATGGAATCAATAACACCTATAATATCGGAGACCTGCTGAGAACTGCCGGCAATATCGTGCATAGTTTTCACAACACGATTCACTTCATCTCCGCCTCGCTCGGCAGTGTCTGAAGCTTCCTGCGCTAAACCGCTCGCCTGTTTCGCGTTTTCAGCATTTTGTTTTACCGTAGCCGTCATTTCTTCCATGCTGGCAGCCGTCTGCTGCAGGGCAGAGGCTTGCTCCTCGGTCCTTGAGGAGAGATCGGCGTTACCGTTGGCTATTTCGCGTGTTCCAACGTGAATCGAATTGGAGCTATCCCGCACGCTCTGGATAACGCTGGATAGATTGTCGACCATGCGTTTCATGGCAAAGAGGACGCTGCCGTCATCCCCACCGGATCGGGTGTTAATGTCGATATCCAAGTTCTGGTTAGCGACTTGACTCGCAATATTAGCGACATACGCGGGTTCAGCTCCCAGTTGACGACTGAGACGGGAAATCATGTACCAAGCCAAGAAAATCCCTATTGCTAAGACAGCCAAGATAGCGACGATGAATGTCGTACGCATGATATCGTACTGCTCCAACCCTTGACGGTACTCCCGCTCCGCAACCTCGAGCTGAACCGTCATGAGTTGATCAAATGTCTCAGAAACAGGGTCAATACTTTGGTAAAGGTCATTTACAATGAGGTCATTTAAAGCAGCCGAGTTCTGTCGCTGAATAATGTCTTCAAGCCTTGCCTCAACCTCATTAGCGCGCTCTAGTAAAGGCTTAAGTTCTGCGACCAAGCGCTCTTCCGAAGCAACTAACTCGGTGTCCAAATAGGCTTCCCACTCGCGCGCGATAATGCTTTTTGCCTCCTCTAAATTGCGCGCGGCCTGCTCCCAACGAATATTGCCATTGCTGACCTTATGTGCAGTATCAACGATATTGACGGCGTAAGCTTGAACGATGGTGGATAGCTGTTTTACAGGCACTACACGGTCTTCATATACGGTTTTAAGACTGTCCAGCGTGGCTTTTTTTCCTGTTATGCCTAACGCGCCGATAATCAATATGGCAATGGTGAAAACACTGACTAAAACGGCTAATTGATGCGCAATTTTTATATTTTTAAGCATAAGAAAATTACCCTATTCATTTTTAGTCAAATAGAATGGCCCCTCGACTTGAATCTAGCACAATATCAGGGCCGTTCCACAACAACTTAACGCTGATGGATAAAATCAACTGCATATTAAATTTCTCAGACTTTTCATGATAGCGCACAAATTTATAATAATTGTATAAAACTAGTTAATTATTAACGGAAAGAAATGGTGCATTTGTCAAACAATGAAATACTCTTCAAATATAAACAAAGCCTATTTCAGCCAGTTTTTTTGAAGCTAAGTATATCTCTAAAAAATAGGAAAACGCTGTATAACGATAATGCTGTAGCTGCCTAAGTGCCGCCGGCAGGGTAAAGTAGGGTTTTCCACTGTCTGACAGAGTTGCCGATGAAGCAGATCTCGTTTGCCCAAGCTGAGCACCAAAACAAGAAGAAAGTCACTCGCCGGAAACGATTCCTGGCACAGATGGATACCCTAAAGCGAGTTGGAGCGATCCGTTAGCTCCTGAATAGCCAGAAAATCAACGTGTTGCGTCATATGGGCGACCTGAGACATCGTTTTATCGTTGTTCCAACTCGAGGTGCTTAACGTTTCACGACCCAATATGGCGTCACCGGATATTACTGAGGGGAGTAACAGCACGGTCACTGCCAAAGTCCCACGCCTCATATGCAATTCCTTGCGTCACTGCGTCATCGGCCATTATCCCGTTCGATTGTGATCTCGCTAACGAAGAACGTCTGTATCGTTTCTGGTTGAGTGGGCGTGCAGCGTGTAATAAAAAAGGAGCATTCAACGCGTATATCAATAACTATTTAATATCAAATATCATGATCAGAATAAAAAAATTATGCGATAACGTTATCTAACCCGTTGTCAATTAACGAAATAGGAAAAATCGTCATGAGTCGAGTTAACAACGCAACAGTAGACGCTAAAACAGAGGCGAATAGCTGTGTATCCTGCCCAAGTAGCGTGTTGCGGTTATATTCGATGCGTGCTCAAACGTCTAATTAACGTATTTTTTAGTTTGTCACTACCAGGCTTCTGGAGTTATTGGGCGAAGCCGTTCACATAACAAGGATAAACGTCATGCGAAATAATCAACCCGTAACACAGAAAGAATATGTGTTTGGCGATGACCAGCTTCTCATCTCACGCACAAACCTTGACGGTCAAATTACCTATGTGAACCCCGCCTTCGTCGATGTCAGTGGCTTTAAGCGGGAGGAGTTGATTGGCTCACACCACAATATTGTGCGTCATCCTGATATGCCGCGGGACGCTTATAAAGATTTCTGGGACACCATCCAGAAGGGAGATATCTGGCGCGGAGTAATCAAAAATCGCCGAAAGAACGGTGACCACTACTGGGTGGAGTCGAACGTGACGCCCATCATCGAGAACGGTCGGGTCTGTGGCTACGCCTCCATGCGCATTAAACCCTCACCTGAGCAAATCAAGACCGCCGAGAAGGTCTATGCCACGATCCGAGAAGGACGTCGAGGGTATTGTCTCGATCAGGGAACCATCCGCCGTTCTGGGCTATCCGGTTGGCTGGGCAAGCTGAACCTACGCAGTATCAAAGCGAGAATCACGTTATTCATCTGCGTCGCCACGCTTATGGCGGCTCTCAGCGGAGGAATCAGTATCGTGGGGGAGATGGGAGGCATCGACAAGGCTCAGCTTATTCCTATCGAGATCGGGGCGCTTGCCATTGGACTGATACTGTTGGTTCTCCTTGGCGTGACAACAGCGCGGGCACTGACTCGACCGCTTGATGAAGCCAGACGCTTCACCCTGCAGATCGCGTCGGGCAATCTCGGCGCGACACCGCCTGCCGTGTTACGTAACGATGAAATAGGACGTGTTCAGGCCGCACTTGATATCATGCGTAAAAGCCTTGGAAGCATTGTTGGGGATGTGCGTGACGGCGTCGACCAGGTCACACCGACGGTCAAGGATATCGCTGTGGGTAATGACGATCTCGCCAGCCGCACTGAGCAGCAGGCCGCGTCGCTCCAACAGACGGCGGCGAGCATGGAGGAGATAACCACCACGGTGAAGCACAACACCGACAACGCCCGTCAAGTTACCCAACTCGCTTCGCAAAATGCCGATCGCAGCCGTGATTCAGGCGAGATGATGCATCGCGTCGTCGATACCATGGATGAAATTACCGAAGGCTCGCGGAAAATAGCCGAGATTGTGGGACTGATCGACTCGATCGCCTTTCAGACCAACATCCTCGCACTCAACGCTTCGGTCGAAGCGGCACGGGCCGGCGAGCATGGTCGCGGATTTGCCGTGGTCGCCGAGGAAGTCCGCAACCTCGCCACACGCAGTGCCGATGCAGCCAAAGATATCCGCGAGCTCATTGACCAGTCTACCCACCAGATTAACGACGGCGCTGAGCTCGTCCGCAAGGCGCAGGCCACGCTGACGGAAACCGTTGATGCGGCCATCCGGGTCAACGACCTGATGGGCGAGATCACGTCAGCATCCGAGGAACAGAGCGACGGCATTAGTCAGGTCAATGATGCGGTTACGCAGATGGATCAGGTCACCCAGCAAAATGCTACTCGGGTGCAAGAAAGTGCCCGCGCCGCCAGCGAGCTCGACGCGCAAACGATTATGTTGAACGAGGCTGTCCAGGCGTTTCGAGAATCTGGAACTGGGGCTGAGGAAGTTCCTCTGAAGGGTCAGTCTGCCCCATCATCTGCATCGCAGGATCATCATAACACCCTCGCAACGAATCAGTTGGCGGCCCAGCAAGATGGATCTTCTCCGAGTAATGTCAAAGAATGGGCGTCCTTCTAATACGGGTTAAATACAACAATCCGAGAAATGTTTTTGATCGAACAAGGGGTCGGACAGTTTCATGACGTAATAGCGCTGTAGAGGCACATCTCATCAAAGTCGGGTCGGAGTTTTATGCGATTGAAGTCCAGACCCAACTAGGAAGAAAAACGTTTTAGCAGATGCACGTTGGCTTTTCGGGTTCGCCAGCGGGCGATAGAAATCGCTCGCCTATCGCCTGAATGTTGCTGTCGATCCTCAAGCTTGAGCAGGTTCAGCGCGGTCATCGACGCGTTGAAATGGAAGTGTAGCGTCTTTTCCTTTCGTGCCTGACAGTCGTTCCGCCCCAGAAACTGCTTGGCGAGTTATGGTTAAGTCTGGTGTACAGCGGTCATGCGGCGTTGCTGTCTGATTGATCGGTTAAAGGCTCACTATGGGGCAGTATTGACTATTTTCATGAAAGCCTCTGCTCGGGGGTGAGGTTGTGAGAGAGTCCATTATCTGAGCATCAGGCTTTCTTTAAAACTGTCCGAACCATTGATTAACTAGCATTTGGCGATATTACCAAGATTTGAACTCAGCCCCAACGATCACGAATCAGCAATGGTAGGACTGAAGAAAGCGTCTTAACTGAGGTGTCACAAACTGGTTAACTTCTCCAAAATGCCGCTCTCACGCTAAGTGAGACAATAGATTACCAGGAACCCACGTGCCATGATGTCATCTCCCTCACCGGATGTCGCTACACACAATACGGTTAGCGGCTTACTGACGGATCAGCAGATATAATTAAGTCATTTTAAAGGTAGTGCCCATGGCATTTAGCGATAAAACGAGCATCTTGGAAGTGGCTATTGAGCAGTCAGACTCCCCCGTCGTTCTCACCACCGCCGAGTTGGACCCGCCAGGCCCTGAGATTGTCTACGTCAATGAGGCCTTCACTCGCCTGACAGGGTATACGCGCGACGAGCTCGTGGGCGCGACCCCGCGCATCCATCAGGGACCGGCAACAGAACGCACAGAACTGGATCGGCTTAAGGCGACCTTGCGCAATGGTGATACCTTTGAGGGCCGCACCTGGAATTACCGCAAGGATGGCACGGCCTACCAAGTGGCGTGGACAGTGTCACCATTGCGCCTCGCCAGTGAAGGCACCGACTACTTCTTTTCCGTGCAGCGTGACGTCACCGAGTTTTATGAAATCCAGGAGGCACTCACGAGCGAAACCCGCCGGTTGAACAGCCTCTTGCAATCGAGCGGAGGCGATCACGATCCGGTGACGGGCGTGCTGAATTATAGAGGCATGCTAATGCAACTTCAGCGCCTCCTTGGTGAGACGGTTAGCGCGGATTCCGTCGTCGGACTCATCAAGCTGCAATGCCAGCGCCTCGAACGCATCGATCAAGCCTATGGTGTCAAAGCCACTAACCGACTCTTAAACGACATTCGAGAGCGTCTCGGCGCCCAGCTCGAGCCAAGCGAATTCCTGGTACGTTCCCACGAGCACACCTTTGCGGTCCTCGCGCCGGTGACCACCGAGACAGCGGACAAGGCGGACCAGCATCTATTGGTGCGCGCCCGTGCCCTTGTCGCGGCTATCATGACAGACGCCTTTAATGTTGGCGATAGCATCGTCGAGGTGGAGGTCGGCGTCGGAATTGCGCGCGCGCCCGTGGATAGTCATGACCCAAGCGAACTCTCGGTCTACGCAGAGGAGGCCGCCCAACGCAGCGCGAATACGAATGCCGGGCAAGTTCACTGGGCGGACCACCAAACCCTTGCGGCCCAGCGTAAGCAACTGGCGCTTGAGAACAAGCTGCGCCGCGCGATCAGAGACGGCGATCTAACGGTTGTCTATCAACCCATTGTGGCTCTGGACAGTAGCGCGATCGTGGGTGCGGAGGCACTGGCACGGTGGCCTCAGCCGGCCGGAGACGCGGCCATTGGACCCGCTGAATTTATCCCACTCGCCGAAACGTTGGGCCTGATGGACTGCCTTGGCACCCAGGTCTTCGAACAAGCCTGTCGTCAACTGCGGCACTGGCAACAACGTCCGGGCAACGAGGCATTCTGGGTATCGGTTAACGTCGCTCCTGCTCAGCTCGGTAACCCGAACTTGGCCAATGAGTTTGTCGCCATTACGCGCGCGGCCAATGTGTCACCGGCTTACGTCAAGCTAGAAATTACCGAGAGTGCGCTGGAACAAGGGGTTGATGAAGTCAACGACGTTATTGAGTCGCTCAAAACGGCGGGCTTTCCCCTCGCCCTAGACGACTTCGGCATGGGCCACTCGTCGCTGAGGCGACTGATTGATATGCCATTCAGCGTTCTTAAGGTGGATCGTTCCTTCGTATGGGAGACACCTGACGGGCGTGGTGCCGGAGTGGTATCGAGCTTGTCACAGCTAAGCCGTCACCTCAAGCTTGATGCCCTCGGCGAGGGCGTCGAGACGGCCGCTCATGAGGCGTTTCTGCGGGAGTGCGATTACACCTACGCGCAGGGCTACTACTACAGCAAGCCGGTCGCGGCCGACGACTTTCCTCTGTTTTAAGTACTGGTGAGCACTGGCACTGAGCAATGACAATGCATCCGATTAGCGAACGCTAACGCCGCAACGCTCGCCTTTCTGCCAGAACCCCATTAAAGCCTGATGGAAAAGAAAAAAGTCATGCAAAACGATTAAGTATCAATAATAACTTAATTGTACAGCTACTGTACAATAAGTACTTTCTACCAATAACGAAAGACATCATAAATGGGAATGGGAACAGGAATACCGACATGTTGAAATTTTCGCGTTTAAAAGTGCGCAATCGTCTAATGATAGGGTTTGGGGCACTTCTGGTTATTTTTAGTGCGCTCACGGTTGTCGGTATTGACCGGGTCAATACCATTGATCAGCGGTTGTACATGATCAATGACGTTAACGGGCAAATGATGCGCCACGCGATTAACTTTCGCGGCAGTGTGCATGACCGGGCGATTGCGTTGCGCGACATTACCCTGGTGAGTGACACCCAAGAGGTTAACGAGCTGGTAGAACTTCATGACCGTCTGGCGAACAATTATCGCCAAGCCGAAAACCGCCTGAACGACATGTTCGAGAACTATCCCGAGACCATTACCGAGCGCGAGCAAGAAATGCTCGCCGACATTAATCGCATTGCCCAACGCGGCCGCGACTTCGCTCAAGAGATTATTAACGAGCGCCGTGATGGGGACTTTATTTCCGCCCGTGAAACAGTGGTTGGCGAAGGCGGTGATACGTTTGCCGAGTGGCTCGATGCCATCAATGTTTTCATCGACTACCAAGAGGCGGAAAGCGCCGCAGACACCACCGTCGCCCGTAGCGTCGCGGATAACTTTAGCCGCCTGATGATCACCCTGACCGTGATCGCCTTAGTATTAGGCATTGGGATTGCCGTGTTTATTTCTCGCCAGTTGGTCAAAGAGCTTGGCGCAGAGCCGAAAGAAGTGCGCGCCTTTGCCCAAGCCGTGGGGCAAGGCGATCTTACCGCCAAACCCCACGTCGCCGAAGGGGACACCAGCAGCATTATGGCCACGTTGTCCGGCATGGCTAACCAATTACGCGACCTTGTAACCCAGGTACAGCATTCAGCAAGTACCGTGGCGAGCAAAAGCCAGCTAATCTCGGAAAACAACAACGGCATGGCCTCCAGCATGGAGCAGCAGGCAAGCGCGCTTGCTGAAACCGCCTCCGCCATGGAGGAGCTACACAGCACCGTTGAGCAAAACGCGGATAACTCGCAACAGGCAAGCAAAGAAGCGAACGGCGCGACGACAACTGCTAGACGCGGCGGTGAATCTGTCAATCAGGTCACGGAAACCATGAAAGCCCTGAGCGAAAGCTCACAGGAAATTGCTGGCATTATTTCCACCATTGACTCGATTGCCTTCCAGACGAATATTCTTGCGCTTAATGCCTCTGTTGAGGCAGCGCGGGCGGGCGAACACGGGCGTGGGTTTGCGGTGGTCGCCCAAGAAGTCCGCAAGCTTGCCCAGCGCAGTGCCGAAGCCGCGAGCGAGATTACCTTGCGCATTACCAGCAACCTTGAACGTGTCAAGGATGGTGATAAACAGGCAGAAGAGGCCAGCCAAGCCACGGAAGAAATTATCGACGCCATTGAGCGTGTCACCAGCATCATGCAGGAGATCAGTAACGCCAGTGCAGAGCAGAGCAAAGGGGTTGGCGAGGTTAACGATGCCGTCACCGACATGGACCGCGTCACGCAACGCAATGCGCTTAACATTCAAGAAGGTGCCCAGTCCGCAACACAGCTGCAAGACCACGCAGACGACCTATTGAGCGCAGTGGAAAGGTTCAAACTGCCTGAAGACCGCCAGGCCCCTGCTCTCCCCGTAAGCTAAGGCGCCTACCCCTCTCGGCGGGTCAAGGCGAGGTTATCGCCGCCCTTATCACTACCGTTTCACAGGATAGTGGTTAGGGCGGATTTTTGTTGTTGATTACTTCCATCAATGGTTCGGACAGTTTTAAAGCAAGCCTGATGTTCAGATAATAGGGTCTCTGACAACATCACCCCCGAGCTCAGGCTTTCGCGGAAACAGTCGATACAATTTTGCTACAGATGTCCAGTCTCTGCGCCTTTTCCAGCATGGCCGCTTTGGGTCGTCTACTGTCATCAGGGACTCTACACCTACATGACTAACGGCCATTAATACCTCCCTACAGAGGTGCTAGCCCTGCCAAATCCAGCCTAGCACAGGATGCTTAAATTGACTGAGTATCGTAAGCTTGGGTAATCAACGCCCAACCTGCTAGAAAAGCAGGATGCTGACGTGAGTAAGAAGCCTCTTAGCTTAGCGAAGGAACAACACCGCATCGTCCAAAAAGTCGATGAACTGACGGCCCTCTGCGACCACCTCAAAGAACGCCTGAATCAGGCCAGCCAAACCCGCAACCAGCTGGCCGAAGCCGCGGTGGAAGGAGCATTAGGCTGATCAAGCTGGCTGACTCGAAAAGAGCGTGAACCGGAATCGCAACGTAAGGATACAAATGATATGACCGCGACGGCCCCATTGAAAAAAGGCGTTCTCAGCGTTCGTGAGCTGCTAGGCGATGAGCGTTTGGAAATTCCCGTGTACCAGCGCCCCTACAAATGGACGGCAAAAAATATCAGCCAGCTATTTTCTGATATTGCCCTGCATAAGGATAAAACAGCCTACCGCCTGGGTACCGTGGTGTTTCATCAGGAAGAAGACAAAAACGGAGAAATAAAGCGCAATATTGTAGACGGCCAGCAGCGCACTCTCAGCCTGATGCTGGCGGTGCGTGCGCTGATCAACGAACGCACCGGGCCGAAAGTCAGTAACCCAATTCTCCGTAAAGACTTGCTGGAAACACTGAATACGCTGGGCAAGAACATGAAAGACCCTCGCTTCAGCAGCCTGACCTCGCAAACCAACTTGCACAACAACTACCTGGCCGTCAGCCGTATTGTGTCGCGCTCGGAATTTACCGAAGAGATGGTTGATTTCCTGCTCAACCGATGTGAACTGGTGTTTTTCGAGCTAAACAATATTTCCGAAGCGTTCCAGTTTTTTGATTCCCAGAATGCGCGGGGGCGAGACCTGGAGCCGCACGATTTGCTCAAGGCCTTTCATCTACGCGAGTTCACAGAAGAGGACGAGCACCTTAAAGCTGACGTCGTCAGTCACTGGGAAAACAGCGATAGCGAGAAGCTCGCCAAGCTGTTTGCCAATTATCTATTCCGTATCCGCAACTGGTCACGCGGAGAGTCGGCTCGTTATTTTGGCAAGGAACATACGTACCTGTTCAAAGGCGTGAACATTAATCGCATCGACCGCTACCCCTATGTCGAGCAGCTGCGCATGGCGCATCATTTTGTTGATGAGTATAACCAGCATTACCAACGCCGCATCGACGGCAACCACTTGGCTTTCCCGTTCCATTTGGACCAAATCATTATCAATGGTCGGCGCTTTTTTGAAATGATCGGCCACTACCAGCAGAAAATAGCCAGTTTTCAGTGTGAGTTTCAGCCCCAAAAGAATGACGTTTCCGGGACTCATCTGCAGCATTTATCCGAGCTAGAAGGCTTTGCCCCACGCATCTTCACTGAGCTTGATACCTACGAGGGTAAGGGACGCACAGGGGATCGCTATGTACGCTCGCTGTTCGATTGTTTGCTGATCGCTTACATCGATAAGTTTGGCATGGTGGAAATATCCCGCGCTATTGAGAAGGTGTTTATCTGGGCCTACAGCCTGCGATTAAAAATGCAGGTAGTTCAACTCGCCAGCATGGATAATCACGTACTGGAGAATAATCTCTTTCTGTTGATCAAGGAGGCTACCCAACCGGCGGATTTTCTGGGGGTAGAGTTGTCAGTATTGCCAAAGGTTAACGCCAGTAAGGCCGCCGCAATCGAGAAGCTGTTCAAGGAGATGCGCTACTGTGAGTAATGGAATCGATCAATTATCTGTGCGGGACTTACTTGGCGGTGCGCCGCAAGCAGTATCCAGTTATCTGATCCCCATGTATCAACGCAACTACGCTTGGGGCGAAGGGGAAATTACCCAGCTGATTCAGGACGTATTGGATGAAATGCTCAAGCAGACGGCAACAGCCGGTCGAGTAAACCCTTATTACATCGGCACTTTGGTGGTGTTTCACAAGAACAGCGACAGTAACCAACCGCTGTACGAGGTGATTGATGGTCAGCAACGGCTGACCACCCTGTTTTTGTTGGCATCTTTTTTCCGAAATAGGACCGATATTGCCAGGCAAGCACTACGGGACTGGTTTCAGAATCCTTGCGTGCAATTTGAAAGTCGCCCCCATTCATCAAAAACACTACTTGCGGTTTTTAATGGTCAGGCCGAGAACAGCGACGCTCAAACGCTCCATACCGAAGCGTACAACCGCGATATCCTCAATGGGTATGAGTTGATTCAGAGGCTGGTGCCTAAGCTATGCAAAGAGAACGGGGCCTCTCTGGAAACCTTCGCTGATTATCTTTTCCATTACGTGCAGATCATGCGAGTACAAGTCCCCCAAGACACGGATCTGAACCATTACTTCGAGATCATGAACAACCGGGGTGAGCAGCTTGAGAAGCATGAAGTGCTTAAATCCAAGTTGATGAGCCAACTGGAAAAAGCGGATTACAACGTTCTGCAAAGTGTATGGGAAGCCTGTGCCAACATGGAGCGTTACGTGCAGATGGGCTTTACCCCCGCGGAGCGTGACCGATTATTTGGCGAACAAAACTGGGGAGAATTGCAGCCTCAAAACTTTGCTGACTTAAGCCAGACACTAGTCAAAACGAGCACCCAGCAGGATTCGGAACAAGCTTTGCCATTGAGCCAGCTTATTGCCACGCCTCCTTCAGCACAAAATCAGCAGGCACAAAAACAGGATAAAGCCGGAAAAAAAGAAGAGTCACCGGAGCGCTTCAATACTGTCATTAACTTCCCTAATTTCTTGTTGCAGGTGCTAAGGGTAACCACCGGCAAGAATATTCCGCTGGATGACAAGCGCCTGATAGCGGTGTTTGAAGAACACCTGCTAAGCAAGGCGGACGCGACCGACCAAGTAAAATCCTTTATTTACAACTTACTAAAGTGCAAGTTCCTGTTTGACCACTACATTATCAAGCGTGAGTTTACCGGCAATTCCGATGATTGGAGTCTAAAACGCTTGAAATGGCAGGCTTCCAACAACAGCAATGATTACGTCAATACGTTTGGCACGGAGGACGGGGATAGTGATACCAATCGTCGTGTACTGATGTTGCTATCTGCTTTGCACACGTCCACGCCTACCATGGTGTACAAACACTGGCTAAATGCGGCGCTTTACTTTCTCTTTCGTGCTGAGACTGTCGAATCTCAGGCATACCTGCGTCATCTTGAATCGATTGCCCGCTGCTTTGTCTACGACCGCTTTCTGGCGTATGGCGATGGTGCTGAATACTACGACATTATTTATCAACGACGCGGGCAACCGTTGACGAAAAGGTGGAGTTATATCGACGAAACCAAACTGACGTTTGGCAACATCGCCAATAACCTCGTGTTCAACTATCTGGATTACCTGTTGTGGTGTAAATATTACAAGGAGGATTCGCGGCTAAGGAGTTATTCGTTCAGCTTCCGTAGCTCGGTAGAGCATTATTACCCCCAGAACCCGCTGCCAGGAGTTGATGAGCTGCCGAGGGATTACCTGGATTCGTTTGGCAACCTTTGCCTAATCAGCCATAGCAAGAACTCTCGATTAAGCAATTTAAGCCCAGAGGCAAAAAAAGACTACTACCGCAAAGGTGGCATAGACAGCATCAAACAGTGGTTGATGATGGAGATGAGTCCTTGGACCGAGGATGAAATTCAGCAGCACAACGACGAAATGCTGAAGGTTTTCAAAAAAGATCTTGAGAGTAGCCAAGCTCACCTTGCCACTGCAACAACAGGGTAGAGAGTTACCATGGCAATTGAACAAGGCATATGGAAATTAGCGAGCACGGCAGACACATTACCTCAGAAGCTACGCCCAGCGGGTTTGGTAGACGAAAGCGTGCTGGAAGAGCAGGTTATGCAGGATGTATCGATCCTAAACCGGGACTGGCTGCTGATTGGCCGGCAGGTGCGTACCGCTTTCGACAAGTTTATTGATCTGCTAGCCATCGACGCCAACGGCACGGTGATCATCATCGAACTCAAGCGCGATAAAACTCCGCGTGATGTGGTCGCCCAAGCCATCGACTACGCTTCCTGGGTGGTTGCTCTGGCGGACTATCAGTTGATCGATATCTATCGTGATTTTGCTGAACGCTACCAGCGACCTCACTCTACCTTGGGTGAGGCTTTTGAAGCCAAGTTCGATATCGGGTTGGATGCTGTTATTCTCAACGAAAATCACCAACTCGTGGTAGTAGCTACCCGACTTGATGCCAGTAGTGAGCGCATCATCACTTATCTAAATGATCACGCCCAATTGTCGATCAACGCTATGTTCTTTGCTGCCTTTGAGGATGGCGGCAACCGCTACCTTAGCCGCGCCTGGATGATCGATCCGGACGAGCCTACCCAGCCTATTGCTAGCAAAACAAAGAAAGAGCCTTGGAACGGCGAGTTCTACGCCTCCTTTGGTGATAACCGGCCCTGGGAGCTGGCCCGCCGATACGGTTTTATCGCAGGGGGTGGCGCTGCTTGGTACTCCAAAACGCTCATGATGCTGTCAGAAGGTGATCGCGTCTGGGTCAATATTCCAAAGACAGGGTACGTTGGTGTGGGTGTAGTGACTGATGAGCGCTGCCGTGCGGATGAATACCGCTTCGACACCGAACAAGGCAGACGAACACTGCTGGAAATCGCTTCAGAAAAAGACTACCCCCATCTTTATACAAGCGATGAAGACGAAGAGGCCGAGTACTTGGTGCCGGTACGCTGGCTATATATCTTAAGCCGCGACGACGCTTTTAGTGAGGTTGGTTTGTTCGGCAACCAGAACACGGTTTGTAAGCCCACCACACCCAAATGGTCCCATACGGTCGAACGACTGAAGCAGGTATGGCAGTTAGAACGCTAAAAGATACCTTATTCTAGAACGAGCCTGTGTCGCTATCTGATTGATATTCAAATAAATCACCCACTTGGCAATCGAAATATAGGCACAGCGCCTCAATGACATCAAGCTCAATGCGGCTTGCGGTTTCGTGGTATAGCCTCGTAACCGTTCCTCGGTTTACGCCTGTTTCACGGGCCACATCGACGATTTTTAACTTTCTCTCTCCCATGATGCGAGACAAGTGGCATTTGATCATAGCGTCCCTCTGAAAATATTTTTGCTCTCCTGTAGATCTAAAAGCCTTGCAAAAGGTCTTTTTTGGGTTATTATGTTCTTCAGGAGCTCATTAAGTTTTTATGGAAGTCTTAATGGTCTTCTGTGACTTTATCACAAGGAGAAGGAATATGTCTCATAGCTACTTAACAACAGCGGAGCTTGCTGAGCGCATCAAGTACGACGCGCGTACTATTCGCGAACGTTTGAAAGACGACGTGTTGCTGGAAGGCATTCACTACATTCGCCCTTTTGGCGGTCGCAAGATTCTGTACCTCTGGGAGCCAATTGAGCGTGATATGCAGCTGTACTCGAAAGAGGAAAGTTTGGGTGTGCCGATGGCGGGAGGAGGTGTTTGCTATGGGTAAAATTCGTGTCCGTGAGAAAACGAATAAACTATTTTTCGACTTCCGCTATTTAGGCAAACGCTGCCGTGAGCAGACGTCACTGGATAACACGGCCGCCAACCGTAAGAAACTGGAGCGGATTCTGGAGAAGATCGAAGCGGAGATTACGCTGGGGTCATTCGACTATGGCCGTTACTTTCCGGATAGCCCGCGGGCGGAGACGTTAAGCAAGCGTGCGCTGACGGCTGTGGGTGGGTATCACGCGACACCGCTGCTGAGCGAGTTTGCTAAAACCTGGTTTACCGAAAAGGAGATCGAGTGGCGTGAGTCGCAGATCGTGACGGTGCGGGGGTGCTTGGATCGGCACATTTTGCCGGCCTTGGGTAACAAAGAGGTCGGCAGCATCACCCGCGCAGAGATTCTTGAATTCCGGGCATCACTCGCCAAAGTTAACTCCCGGAGCGGCAAGAAAATCTCTGCTAGTCGCATTAACCACATCATGACGCCATTGCGCATGATGCTGAATGAAGCCGCCGACCGTTATGAGTTTAGCTCACCGTATCGCGGGATTAAATCGTTGAGTGTGCCGCGCACGGATGTCGAGCCGTTCAGCCTTGACGAGGTGGAGCTGATCATCGACAACGTGCGCGACGATTTTCGTCAGTACTACATCGTGCGCTTTTTTACCGGTATGCGAACCGGCGAGATCGATGGCCTCACGTGGGAGCACGTCGATTTTGCCCGCCGTCAAATCTTGGTGCATCAAGCGCTAGTGCGCGGGCAATTCGTCCCCACCAAAACCGATGGCTCCTTTCGTTCGATCGATATGTCCCAGCCGGTCTTTGATGCCCTCAAGGCGCAGTTTGCCGTGACCGGCAAGACCGAGCTTGTCTTCACCACGCGCAAAGGCACCCAGCTCTCGCATCACAACGTCACTAAGCGGGTTTGGTATCCGTTGCTTGAAGAGCTTGGCTTGAAAAAGCGCCGGCCCTATCAGACCCGCCATACCGCGGCGACGTTGTGGCTTGCCGCTGGTGAAAGCCCCGAGTGGATCGCTCGCCAAATGGGCCACACCACGACCGAAATGCTCTTTCGAGTCTATTCACGCTTTGTGCCCAACCTGACGCGCCAAGACGGCTCCGCCTTTGAACGTATGCTCGAACAAAAACGCGCCTAGGAGATAGCGATGAAAAACCTAGATGATCTGTTGATGACCCGCGACGACATTGAACACTCCCTGCGCGTGACGGCAGCGCGGAAGACCCAGCGCCGTGTTGAGCGCCGCTTGGCGGAGTCGCTAGCGGTGGCGACCCATTTAGCCAACGGTAGTGCCTTGGTCATGTGGCTCGGTGACGGGCACGAAGCGAATAATTTTGAAGCGCTGGTGACGTGGGTGGGTAGTACACTGAAGCAGCTGAAACTCAATGCCGATCGCTATGCGATTCCTTTGCTGCTGGCCGAACTCGAACGCACGCTTTGGGCGTGGGAGGATCAAACATGGCAGTAACACACCAAGCCGCTACTCAGCGGGCCGGCCGTCAGTTTAAGGGTGAGCTTTATGTCGCCGGTGTCGAAGGCCCGGAGTGGCTGATGGAGCACCAAGTGTGGTCGCTCTACCTCATTGGCTCGAAGGGTAACTACCGCTTCTATCTTACCGACCGCCACATTACTGAGCAGGGCGTGCCAACGATGGGGCAGCGGTTACAGGTGACGGTGAAGTGGGCACATTTTGCTAGCCAGAAGCTCTGCTTTATCAATGCTTATGAGGTGGTGAGCGGTTAGAATCTAAACCCTTGCCCACGTCATACTCCAACTTATCCCCACCCCCTCTCAGCCAGGGGGTGGGGATAGTTTTATGAAGCGATCTATTCAAAACGCACTGCGCCCCGAATTGGCAAGGGGGCAGTTATCGCGTTCTCACGTTGGCGTTGAATCATCCCCCAAACCCAGCACCAGCATCGTCATAAACGCAGCGAAGCGTACGGCTTCCCAAAGGAGTTGCGCATTATCTTTATAGTGGCCTTCGGTGATTTTGAGATTGGCATTGCCATACCAGTTTCGTGTGCTGCCAGAAGAGGAGGGCGTGGGGGTTAAAACAATACGATTATGGGGAATGCCGGTCGCCTGAGACCAATGCCTTTTAACGCTTTTTGCCTTGGCCGCCGTTTCGACTTCAACCACGAGATACACGCTCTGAAAACAGCGCAGCGGTCGTAAGAGTGCATGAACACGGTTAATGGCTTCCGCATCGGGTAGTGCGAGCTGCCCGGTGCTGCGCTGCATGTGGTTGCGCAAGGTGGTTAAGCTTTCTTCTGCGGCCTCAGGCTGCGATTGATGCCAGTCGAGCAGGCGGTGAAAAAACTCCCCGGTTTTTTTCAGCACCAAGGGTTTGATAGGCGGTGCCATGCAGCGGCGAAGCTCTAGCAGATAAGCCTTTAATGCGTCGTGGTCATGGCGTTTTTCTTCATGGCCGAACTGCGGTTTTTTGCATCGCGTTTTGCGTTTCATCAGGACGTCACCACTATCTAACCAAAGGCGAAGCTGGGCAGGGTCGAGGACAAACCGGTTAGCAGTTTGTTGGATGGCATCATCAAGCGGTACGCCGTGTATCTCCTGCTGTTCGACAAGTCGCAGGCTTTGATAAATCGTCATGGCTTCGGGCCAGTCAAACGCCGTTTCCAGGGGATTATCGAGCGGATTTTCGGTTGGCGGTTGGTAAGGCTGCCACTCGTCTTTCAGGGGGTCATCCGCTACATACGTCTGCCACTTATCTTGCAGACATTCCAATAACACGCTGGCTTGTGTTTGGCCCTTTAATTCCTTGCGGTTACGCCAGGTGCTCAGTGCCGTTTTCGTCGGCAGGTTAAGCAGCACAAACTGTTGATCGATACTGAGGGTCGGGTTAAAGCGTTCACGTAGGGTTTGACCAAGCACCCAGTCCAATAAATGGGTATACGTGCTAAGCGTTTCCTCGGGGCTTGCATGCCCCGCCCACAACGCGAGCTGCCAAAGCCGTTTGCGTGAAGGGCAATCTTGGGGCGCAAGGCCGGCTAAAGCCGATATATCGGCGTCAGCGTTTGGCATTGCGATAGTGCGATGATCATCCGTTAGCCATGTGCGCGGCAGCAGCTCACCCGGCACGCGCTCCAGCAGACGCAGCAGGGTAAAAGTCACAAAGCTGTGCCGTAGGTGATGGTAGCGTAGCGTTTCGTCACCGCTAACCGTCTTCAAAGCGGTTTGTATGGGATGAAAGAGGGCTTTATTGTCCAGCAGTAAACGGCCGTTACCGCTGCGGCAAAAAAGCAACTGCTTTTGTGTCTGAGCGGTGGTGATTTCCCCGTGGCGACGTTTCACCCAGTCGATGAGCTGTTTCCGTTCTTCTGGCATCAGTAACCATAGCGGCAGCCGCCGTGTTGCCGAGTAGCTTTTACCTTGCCGGTATTCATTAGAGCGAATGATGACCTCACCATCATGTGGGTCGTCATCAAAAAGGTAGGGGATATCTTTTAGCATTAGCCCCGCGCATTCGCTGCGGCGAAGCCCAAGACGGTAGCCCAGTATCAGCACAAGCTTTTGCATGGTGCGAAAACGTTCGGGCTGCTGAGAGGTGTCAATCAACGCCAAGGCGCGGCGAAATTCGGCGGGCGTGATGATATTCACATCAACGCGCTGTTTTACGCCACTTGTGTTTTCCAGGTCGATAGGGGGCGCTGCCTGTGTGTCGACCAAAAAATGATGGAAATCGCAGAGGCGGTTTTGCGTTTTTGCCCGATCTCCGTTTGGCTTTATGCTATTAAGGACGTTTTCATAGAGCGCTTCCCACTCATCAGCACTCGCTGAGGGTACATCTCCAAACGCTTGGCTATGGGCGACAAGTGGGCGCGCTATGATCGATAAATACGTAGCAGCAGACCGGGCGGCAAGCCTTGATTTAACGCGGCCGCCTTTTTGCATCAATTTTTGGCACCATTTTGCCAATAACGTGACTATGACATCGTTATTGTTTGAAACAGCGAGAAAGGCATCAATATTGGCGATTGCCTCGCGCCTGCCTGTTTGGCCCACCAATGATGCCGAGAAACATCGCTGCAGCTGGCGAAGCTGTTTTAGCTGGTCGGAAGCGGTAGTGCGAGCCAGAGTGGGTGTTTGAAAGTCCAAATAAACATCTTCGCCAGCGCTCTCCATTGCAGTAGCGGTTAACACGTTGCGGTGGAGTAGTCGCTGCCACGTTGATGGGCGTAGTGATAACGCAATATCGGTTTTGCTTGCGTAATGTGTCAGCAACGGCGTCATATCCAGCGCCGCCGCTGTTTTAGCCATTGATAGAAGAGTTGAAAAGCTTGCCGGTGTTTTATTGGCGGCAATCTGATTGAGATAAAACATCAAGCACTGCTCGACGGGCACGATACTTTTGGAAGCAGTACGAGGCCATACCCTGCCGATGCGCTGATACGTGTTAAGAAGCAGCAGTTGATTCAGCGGGCTTAAAAATAAGCGCCGGTAGCAAAAACGCTGCTCTTTTTCGATGTGAGGTTCAGAGGGTGATTTGGCAAGTGGATCGGCATTCGATGTGTCGTTACCGTTTTCTGGGGCTTCATTTTCGTCGCCTGCATTGGCTGGCTGTACGCATTCTTTTAACGTGAGAAACCCCGTGCCGGCTGAAAAGGTGATGCCTTGCTCAAAGGCATCCGGCAATTGCTCGAAGTAACGTTTATGCAGCAGAGCGCCTTCGCGAATTAACTGGAATATCGATCGCCCGGTAAGCCATTTATGCAGGGCATGCCCGCTAAGTCCCGCCGAGCTTGGCATGGCATCGTGCATCTCTACCACAGGGTCCCACTTATGCAATTCGGCGAATGAGTGGGTCGTTACGGTAGGTGAAGGCCGCTTAACGACCACCAGGGGGCTAGGAATAGAGACCTGCCAGCTAAGTGTGGCATGGCCGCGCTCTAACCCTTTTACCAGCAAATTGTGTGCGATTTGCAGCGCGTGAGGCGGGGCTGATTGGTGAAGGTTGTCGAAGACAGCCGTAATGGCTTTGTCCGGAAAAAGGAGCCCGTGCTTTCCTTCTAGAGCCCCAGGTACGGCACTTTCCAAAGTCTCAAGAGTAGCTAATAAGCTCTTATATTGGCCCATTGTGCGCTGGTAACGACGTGTTTCCTGACCATCAGTTGCCGTTTTTGTCGGTTTCGCTAGCTTCCAGCCGGGCCAGATGGTCTTATCGTTCACAGTGCTGCTCCTTTTAAAGCTTTCCAGCCTAGGCGCACCATTAAGCGTTCGATGATCGGTGTTAAGAGATTTCGGTATTCTTGAGGACACAATGTTGAGTAGCTTGCCCAGGGTTCTTGGCCTGCATCCCAGTGCCCCATAAAGGCGTCAACAATTTCTGATGAGCAGCCATTTTCCTTTAGGTGGGTGTGAAGGAAATGCCGATTGATATTCAGAGGCGGATCGTCAGGCCAGTGAAGCTGGCTTTTCAACCCGCCTCATTCATCGCGGCGGTGGTAGCGCCATTATTGAGCGCTTTATGTCTGCATGGTGGATGCGTTGAGGCTATCTAACGTCTTAC
>NZ_JARWAN010000028.1:0-45551 GCF_031451755.1 Vreelandella vilamensis
CGGTAAGACGTTAGATAGCCTCAACGCATCCACCATGCAGACATAAAGCGCTCAATAATGGCGCTACCACCGCCGCGATGAATGAGGCGGGATGATGTCTTGAATGGATTTAATCGTGGTACTAATCGCCATGATGAATCGTTATCCGTCAACGTGATCGTTGCCACCCATCGCGCAAGGCGGTAGGCAGCAACGGGGAAATAAGCGCCGTATTAGGCGGGAGTTTGGTAAAGCGCGTCTTCTAGTTCGTGAAGGGCGCGCTGATAACCGGGCTTGCCGCCAAATGCCCGAACAAGTTCCATCGGCGCACCCATCTGGCTAAAGGGTGCCAATGTCAGCACTTTGGGGTCTTCTATCGGGGCAATCCCGGCATCGGCGTATTTATCCACTAGCGATTCCAGCACCTGACGGGCTTGGCCTTCGTAGCGGTTGAAAATATCGCGTTTCTTGACCTGTTCGGCACGCTCGCGGCGCGTGAGTGGCGGGCGGTCGAACGCGATATGGCAGATCACATCAAAGGGGTCGGGCGCTTCGCCCCACTTCTGGCCCAGTTCCTCTACCAGCGCATCCCAGAAAATACCTTCCTCGGCCAACTCATCAAGGATTGCCTGCTTGCGATCAGCATCTTGCCAGCGGCGCAGAAAATCGTCCAAGGAAGCAAACTGCGCCTTCACCTGTTTGCGCGTGTAGTCGCGCAGGCTTTCGGTGATCAGGTCGCCGTTCGCGTCGAGATATTGTACCCGCTCAGCGATGACATTCACCTCCACGTCATCCACCACGTATTTGCGCTGTGGCTCCGGCCCCTCAGTGGTGCTGGGGCCATGGGGATCATCTGTTTCCCAGGTCGCATCTTCCTCGACCTCATAGTCACCCCTATCGCTCTCGACGCCCTCAGTGGCCGCTTCATCATCTTCCATGCTCTCGTCTTCTGCGCCATAAGGATCTGACTGCTCATCCTCGGGCGCAATAGGGGCGTCGTCCGAGCGAGGCTGATACACCTGAACCGGCTCCCCGTCGAACTTGGGGTCAGCAAACAGTTCGGTGGCTTTTTTGAAGTCGAGGATGGTGAACCAGTGTTTGTGGTAATCGTCGTTAATGCGCGTGCCACGGCCAATAATCTGCTTGAACTCGGTCATCGACTGGATGCGCTGGTCGAGCACAATCAGCTTGCAGGTTTGGGCATCCACGCCAGTGGTTAGCAGTTTGCTGGTGGTGGCAATCACTGGGTAGCGAGCTTCTGGATTGGTGAAATTATAAATTTCTGCCTTACCTTCCTGCTCGTCACCGGTAATGCGCATCACGTACTTACGGTTTTCGGCCACTCGCTTGGGGTTGAGGTTGACCAACGCTTGGCGCATGCGCTCGGCATGGTCGATATCCTCGCAGAAGACGATGGTTTTTTGAAAAGGATCAGTGCTTTCTAGCAGTTCGGTAATCTTGCGGGCCACCAATATGGTGCGCTTTTCCAGCACCAACTGTTTGTCAAAATCCTTCTGGTTATAGATGCGGTCTTCAATCTCTTGCCCATGCTTGTCGACTTGCCCTTTGCTGGGGCGCCACCCCTGCAGGTCTTTATCAATATCCACCCGCACCACTTTATAAGGCGCGAGAAAGCCGTCTTCGATGCCCTGCTTGAGCGAGTAAGTATAGAGCGGCGCACCGAAGTAATCGATGTTGGAGACCTCTTTGGTCTCCTTCGGCGTAGCGGTCAGGCCGATGTGGGTCGCCGCGCTGAAATAATCCAGAATTTTACGCCAAGCGGAGTCTTCCGCAGCGCTGCCCCGGTGGCACTCATCAATGACCACCAGATCGAAGAAATCCGGCGAAAACTGCTTGTAGATATTTTGCGCTTCTTCGCTGCCGGTCACCGCCTGATAAAGCGATAGATAAATTTCGTAAGACGAGTCCACCGTACGGTTAGTGACCTTGGTCATTGCCTGGCCGAAGGGTTTGAAGTCATTGTTCTTGGTCTGGTCAACCAGGATGTTCCGATCAGCGAGAAACAGGATGCGTTTCTTTTGCTTGGCCTTCCACAGCCGCCAGATTATCTGGAAGGCGGTGAAGGTTTTGCCGGTACCGGTGGCCATCACCAGCAGGATGCGGTTCTGCCCACGAGCCACCGCCTCAACGGTACGGTTGATCGCCACCCGCTGGTAGTAGCGCGGCGAACGGCCACTGCCGTCATCATAGTAGGGCTGCTCAACAACAGGGCGGGCGCTTGGTTGGATGCCTTTGTAATGGCAGTAGCGCTCCCAAAGCGTTTCAGGGGAAGGAAATTCGGCCAGCATGAGCGTGGTTTCGGTTTGTTCACCAAGGCCCGTGCGGTCGTGAAACAAAAACCCATCGCCATTGCTGGAGAACACAAAGGGCACGTCTAATGCATCGCTGTAGGCCAGCGCCTGCTGCATGCCATCCCCAAGGCTGTGGCCGTTATCCTTCGCTTCGATCACGGCAATCGGTTGGTTTTTCTGATAGCTCAGCAGGTAATCTGCCCGGCGCTTTTTTCCCCGCGTATGCAGCCGCCCCCGCACAATGATGCGCCCTGCGGTAAAGGTCACTTCTTCGCGTATCTGGGTCTGAATATCCCACCCCGACCCCTTCAGCGCCGGTGTGATGAACTTGGTGCAAATATCGCGTTCGCTAAGAGCCTTCTTATCCATGGCAGCATCCTGCTTTTCTAGCGGGTTGGGCGTTGATTACCCAAGCTTACGATACTCAGTCAATTTAAGCATCCTGTACTAGGCTGGATTGGGCAGGCTAGCTGATCAAGCCACACCTCTTTTTTGGCAAGGAGCCATTGTGTAAGTCAAATTGAGCCTGATGACAGCAGACGAGACATCTAAGCCGTAATACAGGCGTAAGGGGTCGACTAAGGTGAATGAATATTCTGGAAGCTAGCTTATGGCTACCCAACGTGTGTGCGGATAAGGTGGACACGATATGCCATCAAATGATCAACAAGCCCATGATCACCCCCTCCAACGGCTCAAGGGCTCGGTCCACGAATATAAGGCACCCTTCGAGCCTGTTGGCGTCGACGACTGGGAAGCACTGCAGCAGGAATATCTGACGTACGACACTCCCGGAGATGAAGAGATGAAGCGTCGTACTTAGAGACGCATCACGCATACCATGTAAGCCAGCCGAAACGATTGGCTGTCGAGGGGAAGAGAAACATGAAAGTTACTGAAAAAGTCGAAGTTGATGCGGTCACCGACGTGGTATGCGATGTATGTCTCACCTCAACTGGCGTAGCAGGCGGCGGACTAGAATTCGCCACACTGCAAGCGCATTGGGGCTATGGCAGCCAACACGACGGCGAACGCTACGAATTGCTGCTTCTTCAGCACGTTGGCATACTTCAAACAAGAGCGTCGCGTGCAACACCTATTCAGCGAAGATGGCTGTCCTGGTGATTTGAATGCAGGCGACGAGTTTGGGCTGGTAGCCAAAGACAACTATTTTCGCGACCAAGGTAGCCGTTGACCGTGATAGATATTGCTCCATGCTCTGCCTTAGCCTTTGGCTGCACACGACCCAAAGCAGCCTTTTAGAAGCCCCTTATGTATGTTCAATGCCTTTCTAATAGTTTCTTATAAATAACCCGCTATCTAGGCCCTCAAAACGCGAGAATTGACATACCTACATAAAACGTAACTATTCAGCAGGTTCCAGGCTGTAATCGCCAGCCTGCTGTTTTTTCTGGCATAGTAATGTCATTCGGCAACTGTCTCATCAGGTAGCATGACCATCAGCTATATCAACGTCGACGAGGCCCTGGAACGGGTCAGGCAGCAGCTCAAGGAAGACGACACGGTGTCGACGTTGCCGTCGCTGCGTACTGCTGCTGATGCTGCTGGTCAAGCTGATGGCGGACCGGTGAGCGCAAACTCGGCGTTCAGCCAGGCCATGAAGGGACGACATTGGCGCCCGTCGATGATCCCGACGAGGTCGTTACGCTGTCTGTTGATCGTCGAACGCTGCCCAAGGGGCGCACTAGGCACCATTTCCCGACGGGGTGCAGCACCCGATACAGTACGGTCCGCGTCTCAAGGCCCATGTCGTCTATCTATCTCAGTACCAACTGCTGCCCTATGCTCGTATTCATTCGCTGCTGGCCTCGCAGTGTGACTTCTCGCTGAATCTGAAAAGCACATGCTGTCCTCGTACCACCATGATGAAAACTTGTCTGTGGCGGCGTGCACGCGTCATCCTGCGTCCGGTGGCAGTTGTTTAGCGATGCGCTTTCGTCTGCGCCGCCACTGGTGGGCGAGGGCATTTCTGCTGGTCAATTCGGTCAGGAACTTGATTTCCTCGCCGCTAACCTTTTCTTTCTATTGGTAAATCCACATGGAAGGTTGTACCCACTTGTTCTTTCGACGTGAAATGCACTTGTCCTCCCATCCCCTCGGAATAGGCTTTCACTAAGGCTAATCCAAGCCCGGTGCCTGGCCTTTTTGAATCATTGCTCTGAGCTTGGCTGAATTTTTCAAAGAGGTAGGGTCTGAATTCTTCAGGAATACCGGGCCCGCGATCAATGACGCTGATCCGCACCCATTCTCCATCGTCATGGCCTTCTTCGAGGTAGTGTGCCTCGAGCCTGACCGCTTCGTCTTCAGGAGAAAACTTGATGGCGTTGGACAATAGGTTAGTTAGCACTTGCTGCAAACGGTCCGGGTCGGCAAGCACGGCCACCGGCGCCACCTCGCCAGGCTCAAGACGAACTCCGTGCTTGTGGGCGAATCCCTGGTTGGTTTCCAGGGCTTCGTTCAGCACCTCGGCGAGATCCAGCGGCTGTAGCTTAAAGTCGACCCGGCCAAGCTCCGCTTTCTCAAGATCGAGAAACTCCGTGACCAGCCGTACCAAGCGCTGGCTGTTGCGCTGGGCAAGCGAGGCCATCTCTGCAACCGGCTCGGGCACAGGTCCCGCCATGCCGGAGGTGATCACCGAAAGCGCGCCGTCGATGGAGCCCAAGGGCGTGCGCAGCTCATGGCTCACTGTAGAGATGAGCTCCCGTTGGGCACGCTCAATGGCCTTGCGCTCACTGATATCGCGCACCACGCTGGCGAAGACGGGTACGCCAGTTTTGATGATTTGAAGGCGAATCTCCACCGGATAGAGAAGCCCTCCTTTGCGTCGGCGCATCTGTTCGCTGATCACGATGTCTTTCTCGCCATTTCGCAAAGGCCTAAGCAGCGACTCAAGTGCTTCTTGGTCGAGTTCTGGCATCATGTCTATAGGTGTCGACTCTTTCAGAGTATTAAGGTCGGTACCAATCTCCTCAAGGGCGCTGGTGTTGGCATAGACATAGCGCAGGCTGTCCATATCAAACAGTGCTACTTCTTCCGACATGGCATCAAGTACCGAGCCTAGCCAAGCGAATTTCGCTTCTTGCCGCCGGGTCTGGAGCAATGTCTCGACCAGTTGAGCCAGCGCATCGATGGCCTCGGTTTGCTCTTGCTCCAGCTGCCGTGGCTTGCGGTCCATCACGCATAGGGTGCCCAGGGCTTGGCCGTCGGCGCTGTGGAGGGGTTTGCCGGCATAGAAGCGGGCATGAAAGTCGCTTTCAACGAAGGGATTGTCGTGAAAGCGTGGGTCCTTTGTAGCATCCGGCACTTCCATGAGTTCTTCACTAAGAATGGCATGGCCACAAAAGCTCTCCTCGCGCGGTGACATTTGAAGGTCCATGCCGTAAGTGGATTTGAACCACTGACGACGGGAGTCAATCAAAGCAATGAAAGCATAAGGAGTATTGCAAATCTTCGCCGCTAGCGTAGTGACGGCATCAAATACCGGCTCACTGGGTGTGTCGAGGATGTAGTGATCGGCAAGGCTGGAAAGCCTTGCAGCTTCATTGGCGGGTAGGGGCGGCGTTTGCATAACAAAATTCCCAAATTGATAGCGTATCAATGATGACCGAACATTGGCAGTCTAACCATTGTAGAAGCTCTAACGTAGACATGGGGTTTTACCCAACAGCCTGGCAAGCATTGCGTTGATGGGCCGGGTATAAAGGCACTTGGTTATAATGCTAAGATCAGTTATTAAATGTGCATTTCCACGCTTTTCATCCATATTTGATGGCAAAGGAGTGCCATAAGCCCCTTAACCCGGTTGTTGATATGCTTCAGGCTCCTTTGAACAGGCGTCTTGCTGGCCCCTGGATAGCTTTAATCACTCTCGCGGCCGTTTGGCTGGCAAGTGCCCTGGGCGTTTTCCAGTTGCCCAATGCTTGGATGCACTGGCAGTTTCACCACCTCAATCTGGGGGAGAGACCCGTGCCCCAGGTGCTATTGGTGGAGGCCGACTTTGCGCAGGGCCAGCCAGCGCAGTGGCGGGCACTGGTTGAGCGTCTTGAGCAGTTTGACCCCGCGAGCATAGGCTTTCTGCACGAACCCGCTGAGCTCTCCAATACACAGCTTGAAAGTCTGCGAGAGTCAGGCGTGGTGATTGGCCAGACGGCGGCACAAACCGCGGGCACTAATCGGGTTCTGACGCTTCCTCCCTCGCAAGCCCTCGATAGCCTGGGTGTTCATCGCCCGCAAGTGATCGACGATGGTGAGCGTTATCACAGTACTGAGGCAGTGGTGGCGAGTAAGGCTAATGATACCATTCTCGTTGAGAATTCCTTTCTGATCGATTTTCGACCGGGGATGAATTACCTGCCGGCGGTTCAGGCTGAACGGGTGTTTCGAGGGGATCTCACACGCGATCTGGTCGGTGGTCGAGTGGTGCTGGTGGGTCGAAGTATTGATCCCACCAACCCTGCGCTGCTCACTCCCTTGCCGGAGGAAGCCAATGTGTCTCGGCTGGTGTATGCCGGTTATGCAGTAGATACCCTGCTCCGAGGGCAGCCCCTTCAAGCCACCAGTTGGTGGCAGAACTTGCTGCTGTCACTTGGTATTTTAGGCATCTCGGTGTTGCTTTATTTTCGTCTGGGGGTGCGCCACTCCCTGAGTGTCTCTATCGGTGGTATTCTTATACTGCTGACCTCCGGCTGGTTCTCTTTACACCTTTTAGGTATCTTTTTGCCGGTTGCCGAGCTAATGGCCTTCCATCTGCTGCTTTGGTTTTTGCTCTCCCGGCGCGAGCGACATCGCGAATCGGCGACTGTGCGTAAGCTTCTACGGGCCAGTAGCAGTCGCCTGCAAGAACGCCTGCTTCCTGAGGAGTTTAACGCCAGCCAGGAACCCTGGGGGCAGATCATCCTGCTTACCACCCAGATACTAAATCTTGACCGCGCCATTCTGCTTGAGCGCCAGGGCAGCGCTAAGCATCTACGAGAGGTGAAGGCCTACCGCTGTTCCATTGAGGATATCGACGAGCGTCGCCGTGACTTCGAGCGTACGCCTTACTCGACCGCCCTTGAAGAAGGTGGACCCATCGTGCTCTCCAATACGTTTTTGAAGAATCCGGCATCGGGCAGCCGTCAGTTTATGGTGCCTTTGGAGTTTAATGGTCAGCTCTTGGGTTTTTTGAGCGGGGAAGTGGCCGAGGAAACCCTCAAGAATAACCCGCTGTTTCTCTCTCTGTTGCGAGACTTTAGCAATCAGATCGGCGAGCTTCTGTATCAGCGCCAGCTGTGGCAAGCTCGCCAGCACAGTGAGGCCAGCCCATGGAAGCGGCTGGTGCGTCTCGAGTCGTTGGAGTCCGAGTACGAATCCCTAAGCGAGGTATCGAAGCTATTCGAGCGAAGGCTTGCGCTTTTAGAGAACGTATTCAACTCGCTTCACACTAGCACTATTCTCTATGACCTTTTTGGCCAGGTGATGCAGGTTAATCGCAAGATGGAGGAACTGGTTAGGCGTTCGGGCCTCTCCGTCTTTACCATGACCGCCGCCGATGCCATCGCAACCCTCGGCGGAATGCCTCTTGCGACTGCACGGGAACATCTTCAGCATATGGTGCTGACCGATGAGAGCCTGACTTTTGCTGCTAATCTGCCTGGCGTAAAAGGAGCTTTTTCGCTTAACGTGCGGCCACTGAAGAGTGCTGAGGCGGAAGCATCAAGCACGCCCACATCACCCTTTCGGATATACGGTTTTCTGCTTGAACTTGTGGATGTCACCCATCTTGTACGCCTGGAACGGCTGAAAGACGAGCTCAACAATAAAGTCAGCGCGGAGCTGCGCAATCAGCTAGAGGCTGCACTTTTGGCCGCCGAACTTGGCCGCCAAGAGGATGTGGCTATGGCAGATAAAAAGGCTTTTAGTGAGCTTATCGAGAGCAAGCTGCAGCAGATGTCGCACACACTGACACGTTCCCAGAGTATTACCAACGCAGTGCGGGATATCAGCCGGTTATCTGATTTTCCGGTCAACGTCACCGCACTGGCCGAAGACCTGGCTCAGCGCTGGGAGCGTCACCTGGCTAATCGCGAACTAACCTTTGAACTCGAGCGGCCCCCCTTTAACGCCTTTGTGCGGGTGGATGTGACCCAGATCGAGAATACGCTGGATGCCGTTGTCGCCGTGCTTGCCGATGACACAACCGCCGATGGGGTAGTGCGCTTAAAACTTGAAGAGCGCCACGAAGGCAACGTCTTCTGGACGTCCTTTATCTTCGAAAATACCGGCTATGGTATGCCAAAAGAACGGCTACGGGCCGCCATGGTGGGGTCAGCACATGACACTACCCTCTCCATGCATCGGTTAAAGCAGGCCGTGAATCAGGTGACTCTCTGGGGCGGTGAGCTGAGTGCGACGACTGCCATCGGCGAGGGCATACGTTTTGAATTACGACTACCGGGGTTTTCGCTAGATGACTAATTCAAAGACGATAAATAAATACATTCTCCTCGTTGATGACGATGCCGATGTGGCGCAGCTTCTTGGTTTTGTGCTGAAGCGGGCTGGCTTTGACGTTAGGCATGCCCCCAGTACCAAGAAAGCCATGGACGAAGTCACAACCGGGTCGCTACCCGATCTCTTTATCCTTGATTTATGGATGCCGGAACTCGACGGCGAATACCTGCTGCGCTGGCTTCGAGAGGAGCAGAAAATCGATCGGCCAATCATGATGCTCACGGGTACCGTCCGGCCAGGACTCGAAGAAGAACTCAAGGCCGCCGGCGCCGATGCAGTGGCCCACAAACCCCTCGATATCCAGGCCCTTGACGCCTTGGTGCGGGGGCTTTTGGAAAAATGAGTTGGGATTTACTGCCTTTTCAAATCTTTACACGAGGGCATGCGTTTAAGCTACTACTACCGGGGTTTTCGCTAGATGACTAATTCACAGACGATAAATAAATACATTCTCCTCGTCGATGACGATCCCATTGTGGCGCAGATTCTCGTTTTTGTGCTGAAACGGGCTGGTTTTGATGTTAGGCATTTCCTCAGCGCCAAGAAAGCCATGGACGAAGTCACAACCGGGCCGTTACCCGATCTCTTTATTCTTGATTTATGGATGCCGGAACTCGACGGCGAATACCTGCTGCGCTGGCTTCGCGACGAACAGAAGATCACAAATCCCATTATGATGCTCACAGGTACTGTGCGGCCGGAACTCGAAGAAGAGCTCAAGGCCGCCGGTGCCGATGCCGTGGCCCATAAACCCCTCAATATCCAGGCCCTTGACGCCTTGGTGCGGGGGCTTTTGGGAGAATGAGTTGGGATTTACTGCCTTTTCACATCTTTCCCGAGGGCAGTCTTGCAAGCTCGGTCATTACCACCGTTTGGGTGGGAATGGCTGTTGTCGCCTTCTTGAACCTGCGCTTTGGTTGGAGCCTGGCGGGCCTTGTGGTGCCCGGTTATCTGGTACCGCTTTTGCTGATAAAACCCTGGAGCGTAGCGGTAATCATCGGCGAGGGCATGGTGACCTATCTCGTAGTTCAAGCTTTCTCGACGCTTGGCGCACGCTATCTGGGCCTTGCCGACTTCTTTGGTCGTGATCGCTTCTTTGCCTTGGTGCTGACAAGCGTCATTGTACGGGTGGTTTTCGATGCCTATTGGCTGCCAGGACTTGGAGCCTTTCTCGATTCGAATTTTGGTCTCGAGTTCGACTACGCCAACAACCTGCACAGCTTTGGCCTGATCATTGTCGCCCTGATCGCCAACAACTTCTGGAAGCCCGGGATTGTGCGCGGCACCTTCTGGCTGTTGGTCACCCTCGCCGCGACTTTCGGCTTGGTGCGCTTTGGCCTAATGGAGTTGACCAACTTCTCGGTCGCGAACCTGAACTACCTTTACGAGGACGTGGCAAGCTCGATTCTCGCCAGCCCCAAAGCTTACATTATATTGCTGACCACGGCCTTCATCGCCTCACGCATGAACTTGCACTACGCTTGGGAATTCAACGGTATTTTAATTCCCTCGCTGTTGGCGCTGCAGTGGTATCAGCCGACCAAACTGCTGCTTACCTTCGCTGAAGTGGCTGTGATTTTGACCGCCGTGCACCTGCTGCTCAAACTACCGTTTTTTGCCAATATCAACCTCTCGGGCGCGCGCAAGCTGTTTTTCTTTTTCAGCGTTGGCTTCGTCTACAAGCTCCTGCTCGGTTACGGTTTTGAGTTTTTCGCGCCCTGGGTCAAAGTCACCGATTTCTTTGCCTTTGGCTATCTTATCTCGACGCTGCTTGCGCTCAAGATCCACGACAAGGACATTGGCATTCGGGTAACGCGTGCTACCCTGCAAACTTCGCTCACTGCCGTGGTAGTGGCGAGTTTTGTGGGGTTTGCACTGAGCTTTATTCCGGCAAAACTGATCGACGAGGCCGTCGTCGATAGTGAGCCCCTAGTGATGGCGCCGCCCACCGAGGCAACGATTGGCGATTTACTCCTGCGCCAGCGAGTGATCGACTATGGCGTAGTTGGACGTGAAAATCTGCCGCAGCCCAGCGGCGCCGAGCTCGCTCGCTTTCAGGCGGCTCTTGTGGCTCTCAAACGTTACCGCGACGTGGGCGATGCGGAACAGCTGGAGCAGGCTCAGCGCGGACTACAAGAGCTTGGTTACACCATTTCAAGAGCCGAAGGGCGCTACCTCGTTTTGAGCGAAATAGGCACCCCGCGTGGGTGGGGAATCTTCGTCATCGATACCCAACCCGAAAGTCGCCTGGTGGTGGAAATACCCGCGGCCATTGGCGAACGAGGCATCACTGAAGCGGGCCTTGCGCTTTTTCGCGAACAAAAGGCCGCCGCCCTTGCCTTGAGTAGTCTGCGCCCGCGTGAAAGCACCGCTAATAACATCGATGTGACGCGCAATCCCGGCAGTTTCTTTCATCAGTTTCATCAAACCTTTGGCCCGCGCAATGTTCTTCAGGTGCGGCTGATTACTCGGACAGCGGCCCGCGAATTGCTGGGTGGCCGCACACCAGGAACGTCGAACCTGCTCGCCATGCCAAGCCAGTTGCTGGTGAAGCAGCAACTCCCCGAAGGTCTAGGGCTGCAGCCTCTCGAGGCCATGCTCGGCGAGCTTGTCGTACGCTGGGACGAGCCCACTATCCCCAATGTCCAGCGTGAGCGCACCCGCTCAGGGTTTGCCGAGCTCTACCTCAACCCGGACTCACTACGCCCCTTGCTGGCTCGTAGTCACAGTCAAGGAGTCTCGCCGACACCTCTGGTGAGTCGCGAGGGCGCTTTGAGTGACTACCTGCTGGAAAGGACCGCCCTGATCCGCGATGCGACGGGCTTAGATTTTCGCCAGCCAAGTCTCGATGAGTTGCTGTTTTTTGATCTCGAAGTGCTAAGCCCTCTGATTGAACTTGCGGCGAGCGGTGCCCAGCGAACATGGACCGAAGAAGTGCTGAATGAATTGCGCTACCTCAATGACTTGGCCCGAGGGCTTGGCTATCGCATTACTCGTTTTCACGACCGCTCGCGCAATCAACATTATCTGATTCTGGAAAATACCCAGGATGCTACGCCTTCTCAGTCTTGGGGCACTATCGTCATCCCTATCGCAAGGGCATCCTCTCAGTTTGTCCAAGTGCCACGACCGCGTTACGAGCGTAATACCTTGGAGGTCGGCACCATGCTGTTCCAGAACCTCGAGGCTCGCGCACTTTTGATCGCTGGCAGCCACCCTTTTCTCGACCCAGCAGGGGGAGCGGATGTGCTGAATCCGCGCAACCAGCGCAGCTTGTTCAATCTCATGCATCAGGTACTGGTGCGTGAAGCGGGCAGCGCGCCGCTACTTGTCACTCAGGTGCGTGGTATGGGGGAGAAAGCGAGCATACAGGCGCAAAGCCTTTTGGCCTTTACGGATGGTCTGCGCCCCGAAGCCGTGCCGATGCCATTACGTGAACGGTTGCGCAGCACACTCAAGGTTATGGGACTTGCCCCTGAGGAGGTTCTTGGAGGAGAGGCCACTGCTGGCTACGAGGTGGGCAGTAGTGCCCAGACCCGTTATCTGGCGGCCACTCGCAACACAGATTTTGCAACTGTCTGGATCGCACCTTCAAGTCGGCGCGCTTTCGAACTTGCCGCCGATGACCGCCAGCAAAACCTGCAGTTTCAGGCCCTAGAAATCGATACTCTCGATAGCCCGTTAGCTGAACAAATCGAACGGTATGCACTTTCGCCGGCGCCGTTGCCGAAGAGTATCGCGTCACTTTTGCAACATCACGTGGAAACCGGCGATATTGTCGCCCTGCGCTCACTGCAGCGCCGGGGTTATCACCTCGTTCGTGTGATGGATCCCGAATCCCGCCAGGCATTTTTGTTGGTGACTGACGTGGATGAAGCTCGCTCGATTTTAGCGATTGCTAACCTGAACCCTCTGAGCCAGGAGATCATCGATCTGGCGCCGAATAGCCTGCAGGCTGCAGAACTCGAACGCTTCATAGACCAAAGGGCTTTTCTACTGCGTGCGGGGAGCGAGCAATGAGGCTACTTGGCCGTCTGCTGCTATTGTTGCTATTTGCTATTGTAGCAGCGTTTTTTTACCAGCCCCTGCGTTCGCTGTTTCAGGTGCCAGCCTCCGCACCGGATATCATCCAACAGCTTGATTTGGAAGCGCGACCCTCGCCGGTTTATTTTCTGCCCGAGGATGGCTGGCTGACTTTTCCGATCATCAACCAGGCCGCAAGGCTGCGTGTCTTGACTCATGCTGGCGCCCATTCTGAAGCCAAAAAGGAAGCCCCGCTGCGCTATGTTTTGAAATACCAGCTCCTTGATAATGATCTAAGGCTGCTACACGAGGGCCGCTATACCCAAGAAACCCGAATCCCTCAACCGCTTTATAAGGATGGCATACCGGTTGCGCGCAATCTCTATTCCGACCAGGCGCTTGCTGTAGCCGTCGGACAATCCTTCAACATGCAGCTGGACGCACTGCCACGCACCGCTTTCGTGCGTCTGCGCCTGCAGCCCCTTGCCGCGCCTCTTAAGAACGTCGCCGTGCGAGTCTACTATGAAGAGCGTATGAGCGAGCGGCAGGCATCGGTTGCCTGGGAGCGGCTGAGCCAAGTTCAGAAGGAGCGCTTGACCCAGGGCGTCATCTACCCGCCAGAACTGCTCACCCGCCAAGAAAGGCTGAACCTGCTAGAACGTCAGTGGCAGCCGGTGGGGCCGTTGGGCACTAGCCCTGCCCAAGGAACCCTGTTCAGTATTCAGGGTGCCGAGACTTTCGTGGACCCGAACCTCGTGCCCAGAGCTCCCGGTCTTTATGCCGGTCCGGATCGCTTGGGCGTTCTACCTATCGAGGAAGAAGGGCGCTACCGCCTCCAATTCATCCCCCTTGTAGACGAAGGGCTTGATATTGAGCTTGCGATTAGCCATGTCACCGAGCAAATTGAGCAGCCTAGTAGAGAGCGGATAAGCCTTGATAGCGATCCCACATCAGGGGAGCGCGCATTTTCTCCCGGGCTTTTGGTAGTCACGCCGAACCAGCCCGGAATGCTGGATATTATTCCCCTCGACTCCCCCGAAGAGGAGAGCGCACTGCCCGAGCCGCGCTACCTGCGGGTCTGGAAAGTGCAGCCGGGGCTTGCGGTGAATTTTCAATTTCTGCCAGGTGAAAGTAGCGGCACCTCATTGCGCCTTGACCTGCGCGCCCACGGTAGCGGGAAGACCCTATCGCAAGAGAAGAGGATCCAAGCTGAGTACCGGCTGCTGAATGCCCAAGGCAAGGTAGTGGATGCGGGCAAGCTTGAGGCCAGTGTTGTGCCTTCCATGATTGATCGGGTTGCGGATACCCAGCCAGTGGCGGATCTTTCCGATCCGGCGAATTTCTATCTGCGTTTGCCGCCTGAAGCGGTTCACCTTGAGGTGACAAGCCAGCAGCAGTTGCTCGCTAATGCCTATACCCGGCCCGATGACCTGCCCCATCGTACTCGAGTACCGATGGATTACTATGCTTGGCGTGGCGATAATGCAGGTCAACCGAGCTGGTTTATTTTGCAACCACCGGCAACAGAGCCATCAACGAAAGAAGCTTCCTTGGACGCACCGGAAATAGAGGAAAGCCTGGTGCTGCATGTCCAGTCGCGCCCGCCCGGACGCAATCCCGAACTGCTGGCCGGACGCTACCAGTGGGAAGCGCTTGACCCCCAGCTTGCCGCTCGCGGCGCGCGGATATTGATCCCCCGTCAGGGCGAGGAAAACCTGCGCCCAAGGGGCCTTCCTGGCTACTTTCAGTCCCTCAAGCAGGGCACTCAAATAGTGGAATTCAACGCCCCCGGCGTCGCTCGCCGGCTCGAGCCGCAGCTTATTTATTTGCGCGAGGCGTCAGCCCCCTTTAGCCTGCGCCTGCGTATCGACGGCAGGACAGTGCGACACGAGTTGATTGGCAGGCGCGGCGAAATAAGCCTCCCGCCAGTCTCCCCAGGTCAGCATGAGGTAGAACTTGATGCCAACAGCCCGGGAACCTGGTTTATCAACTACCGCTACCCTGATGAGACGGGCTATCTACGCCGCATAGCGTTCCGGCTTCAAGACGAAGCGCTGCGCTATCCAGTCGATAAACGCGAGGATGGCCAGCTTGTGGGTGCACGCTTTTACTCCCTTGGCGAAGCCGGAGAGCCAAGCACGGTCCGCGTACGCATCACGCCCGATGCTTTGAAAGAGGAACCGGCTCAGGAATGGACACATCTTGAACGGCTTTACCAAATAGTACCCACCACCGAGGAAGCAGAGGTGGGCCATGTGCTGGACCGGCAGTATGGGCGACTTTCTCAGGGTCAACCTATCTTGATCAACCTTGGTGCGGATATAGCTGATGGCCCAGTTAAGGTGGAGTTTTCGCTTCAGAGCGGCGCGCCAGGCTACGTGGTTTTTCACGAGATACTGCCGGGACAACATTTGCGTACGCGAGGTTTCAACGAGGAAGATGATCAATGAAAAAGAGCAATGGCTACCTGCTGGCCGCAATGCTGCTGATTCCGAGCGTGATAACGCTTGCTTCCTCAGAGACGTTGAGTCTTGAGGCCTTGTTAGAAGAAGTGCGTAGCGAGGATTACGCTATACCCGATGCGAAAAGTATCGGCCAAGCACAGGCAGGGTTCAGATACTGGCTGGCTGCAGATGATCGCCTTGAAGCGGCGCATAGCTTTGAGTCCCCTGGCTTCGACACCTTGGGCTTGGCGCCAGTCGAGCTAGCGGAACCTGGCTTCGTCGCCCTGATTGAGCAGGCCGACACCCGCGACGGGCGTGGCTTATTTGCCGCCCGTGCGGAAGGTGGTACGCCGCTTCTGATTCAGGCGCCTCACCAGTACTATGACCTGCGAACCGGTACTCTCGCGCGCCAGCTCTTTCTGGAAAGCGATGCCATGGCCGCGGCATGGAACACCACTCATCGCTACCACAGTGACGACACCGACCTTGTACATATTGGTGATAGCTATCTCCATGCCCTAAGCCGTGCCTTTGCTGATATACATCCGGAAGGGCGCATACTTCAGTTGCATGGTTTCAGCACTGCCAAGCGTGACAGTTATGCTGGTCGTAGTGCCCAGGCAATATTAAGCGATGGCACCCGTTACCCTTCCAGAGCACTGGCGCAACTGGCCGCGTGCCTGGCCGACCGGCTCGATATCCGCGCGCTGCTTTATCCAAGGGATGTTCGTGAACTTGGCGCCACTACCAATACCTTGGCTGCCGACTTGCATCGTCGCAACTTTGACGGATTCGTGCACTTGGAGCTTAACCCCGATCTGCGTAAGCGCTTGGTCAGGGACAAGGATGCCCGAAATATTCTTATCCAGTGTGTAGCGGAGACTTCATCATGAGATGGCTTGCCGTGATTCTAGCCTCTGCGTTGCCCCTGAGTGCGATCGGCGAAAACCTGCCCAATGTATCCCCTTACGCCTCAGATCCGCTCTCCGAGCGTGAGCGCGCCAGTCAGGCGCCGCGGCTCTTCTGGGAAGACGCACAACGGCTGGATCACTCAAGCAACGGCCGAGTAAGGCTCGATACCGGCGAAATCGCCACCTTCGAGCTTGGCGCACAGGGCCATCTGCGCCTGCAGTTGGATGACGACCAGTCGCCACCCTTGCTTTGGCTTTCTCGTGATGGCGAGCTCTGGTGGCAAGCATCCTGGACGCCGAGCAGTGAAGGCGATGAATGGTTACACGTCCAGGACAAGCCATCGCCCTTGCGAGCCCAACTAGAGGCCGAGACGGATTTTCGCGGGCAGCTGTTTGTTGCCGCACTCGACCCCGTGGACGCACCGGATACCTATCAGGAAACCCACGCGAGGCCGGTGTTCGAGCCAGACCAACTGATTGATGATGACGGCGAGCGGCGTGACGTTCAGCGTCTGGAACAAGGTGAGGTGACCGAACTCGAGGTGGAAGGTCCGGTCGTGCTGGCCGTGTCCAGCCGGCCGGCTGAAGCAGCAAAACAGCAGCAGTACGCCTTGAGCTGGCGCCTGAATGAAGGCGCCTGGCGACAGATTAGCATTGAGCGCACTCAGTTGAGCTCACTCTATCAGGAGGCAGGCACCGTGCGCTTTCACGGTGGCATGGATCGGCACTATATAACCATTCCTGAAGGGAGACACCGACTCAATCTCAAGGCTTCACTGGCGCTTTTTGCCCGTGTTGAACAGGCCGAAGCAGACTATTTTCTTGATTTCAATGAGCCTGAGCCGACGACGGCCGAGCTTACCCAAGGGCTTCTCGAGTATCCCTTGCGCGCCAATAATAAAACGCTGGAAGAAGTTGATGCCCTGCGTCAGTCCAACCATCTCGATGGTGCGGCCGATATTGCGCTTGGATTTCTGGAACGACACCATCTCGATCAGGCGTCGAGTCCGTTTCCTGGCGCACAGCAACAGAGCGCCAGTCAGACCCTTGCTGGGGAAATCGAGCGTAACCAACGTTTTTTTCGGACTCTCTTTCCTGATGCCAGTGCGCGTCCTGAAGGTGCTCCACTGACTATGCATACGGCCTGGTTCGCGACTACCAGCCCGTTGGATATTGAGGCCGACGAGGATTATTACCTGGGAGAAGAGGTGCTTGAGCGCCTGAGCCAGGGCCTTTTTGTCGAACTAAATAAAGAACCACTGCGTTACTCCCTGCCCAAGCGAGCAGGGCCTTCAAGGTTGCGCCTTGCTGTCGCGCGGTTGCTGCATCATGAGGCCGATTTCTGGGTGCAGTTCGACGATGCACCGGCCCAGCGGCTCAGACTATCGGCGCTTGCCAAGGGCGTTATGCTTCCCACACCTGAGGATGCAGTGCTGTCACACAGAAAAGCAGCGGGGAAGGCGTTGGTGCACCCGACCCTGGGAGGGGATTTCACTGCAAGCCGCGAACCAGGACATTACTGGCCAGCTGCCAGCGCCGAGCTACCTTTGCCTGCCGATGTCGATGAAGTGCGGGTCTGGAGTGGCCAGCCGCTCTCAGTCGCGCTTCAGTACCGGGCAAGCCAGCCTTTTGAGGCCGGTGAAAGTGCTTATCGTGCGCTGCTCGAACAGGCGCCCGACGTGGGTGTTGCCCACTTGCACCGAGTATTTGAGGCGGTAATGAACCCTGCGCCGAGTCCTCTTACACTTGACCCGACGCCGGAAGAGGCGCTGGAGAATCAGTGGTATCCCATGCTGCGTTACCTGCACGCTGCCCAGACGGCCTATCTGGATGACCAGAAACCGGAAGTATCGAAGACGACAGTTAGCCATCTGGATGAGCGCTTAACAAAAGCCAGTAAAGAGGCACAGCGCGAAAACTGGGTCAGCGTATTGGAAATACTCGGCCAAGCGGGTTACGGGCATCATCCGGTGGCCTATCAACTGTCGCAGCAGGCTTTAGAGCAACTCGGTGAGCACTATCTGGCTCGTCGTCAGCGCTTGGCCACGGCGATCTTTGGGCGTGATATAGCCGCCAAGCGTCTAGCGACTGATGAGACGTTGAGGGATTACGCCAACACCCAGAGTTGGGGTAGCCAGGTTCGCCTACTGGCCGCCCGTTATCTGCGCGAAGGCGACAAAACGCTTCTCGACCCTCTGGGTGAGGCGCTGCACCGTGCTGGAGATTCTCTCTGGGCGACTCAGCTGGGATTGCTTCTCAATCATGAAGGGGCCACCCCTGAATGGCTGCCAGAAGCAGCCGAGGAGGCTGGCTGGCACGCGAGCGCGAACGGCGTCGAGCAAAGCGCCGCCAAACAAGCACTGCGTCAAGGTGACCTGGCCGCCCGAGAGGGCAATGACGCTCAGGCCATGGATCACTGGCAAAACGCCGGGGAAGAGGGACGCAAGAGAAGGGAGCGCATGCGTACCGCCAAGGGCATTGCTCGTCAGCTGAAAAAACCGAACCATGATCAGCGCCTGGCAGGTATCGAGCGCTGGCTTGATTGGTCATTGTCGTCAGAACAAGCCTTTGACTGGGTCTCGCTGAATAGCCGGATTGAACGTGCTCAAGGCTTTGCGACATTGTTCAGCGAAGTCACACAGAGGCCTCTTACTTTACCGCGCACAAGCAAGGATGCGCCGCTAGAGGTCGAGGTGGTGGGGCCTACAGTGCTGCGTGTTCAGCTACGTCGGGTAGCGCCGGATGCCCGTGAAACTGAGGAGCTCGACTGGCTTTCAGCAGAACTTGTTGATGACGCGGGCAAGACGATGACACTTAAGTCGCCTATTTTGAGTCGCGCGGAAAACCCTTACCTTCAGTCGATCCATCAAGGTATGGCCACCGCGACAAGCGAAGATAAATTGATGGTATTGCCTCCTGGCCTTCATCGTGTCCGTATCAGTCCCCAGCGTCACGCCTACCTGACCCAGCTTTGGCAGTGGCAGCCGGTTAATCCTTGGGCGGTCTTGCCGCCAGTGACGCCCTTGGGCTTGAAGGACCTGCTTCAAGCGTCTTCCAGTAGAGATGATTTCCTGACGTCTCCGCTGCCCAAATACTTTCAGGTGCTTGACGGCGAGCTTGAGCCACTAACGGTCATGCCTGCAGCGCAGCTTTATAGTCGCGAGCTTGTCCAAGCGAATACAGTTAGCCTTCAGGATTCGCTTGAAGCACTCGAGTTTCCCACGCAGGTTGATGTTGTCGCACGAACGACAGGGCCGGAAAAATGGCCGCAAGGTAGCCAGCTGGTACAAGTCGACAACATCGCGGTCGGCTCTGGTGTGCCCGTCTTGCCTGAACATGCTTATGCCGTTGCCGTGGCGCTGATTTGGCAGCTTGAGCAAACCCCTGAAAACAGGGAAATGGTGAGTGCTCGTCTGGCGCAGTTGGCTGAGGTGCATTCCAAGGTGCCCGCTATTCGCCAACTGGCCGACAGCATGCTTCAAGGCTATCGCTGGGAACGAATCAGCAGCAGCTTCGAGAGTGCAGGGGTGCGTCAATTGCCACTGCAAGAACCGATGCATTCGCCCTTCAGACGCGTGCGCCAAGCCTTGTTATCCGATATTGCCGCTAATGCCATGTTCTTGAGCGGCAGAGGTATTGAAGGCGTAGAGCTTTACACACCCGAACCTCTGACGGTTAGATTGCACCTCGCTCAGCGCGTTTTGCCTCATGAGGCGAGAGTTCCCGCTGAGGTGATGATTCAAGTGGATGAGCGCGAGCCTCGGCGGATTCGTCTACTACAACGAGAGATCACCGAGCAGATCCATCTGCAGCCTGGAGAGCATGCCCTGCGGCTGCGGCTGAAAGAACCCCGGCAGCAGCAGTATGTGACCGCCCGGCTCACTCGCGACGAGAGCGGGACACCTCTACTTGAGGAAGAAACGCGCACTTATCATATTGCCGCGCCAGATCAGCCAGCAAGCTTCTATATCAAGGGGCCTGCCTGGGTGCGCGTCAATGAATGGTCGCTATATAGCGACGCCACCTCCTACCGTTTCGTGGCGCCCGGCTGGCAAACTCTAACGTTCGAGGCGGGAAGTAAAGAGGATCGCTATTACCGCTTGCACGTGCTGCGCCAGTCGCCCAGTGTCGATGTGCCACTTGAGCCGAGTATGGTCAAGGCAAATCTTGCTGTTCCTGTTCGCGGGCCTGCGCCTCCACCGGAACCGACCGCACCGCTGGCATGGAGTGTGGAAGATCATTATCTGCCTGGTGCTGGCCTGGACAGCTGGGGTGGTTACTTGGGCTTTGTCGAGCGGATCGACGGCAGCGAAGACGACGTGGAGCCGATCCAGGGAACAACGGCTCTTGAAGCCGGTGTTAGCTATCGTTTTCGTCAGCCGGATAGACGACTCTTCAGCCGCAGTGATCTACTCTTGCGTCAACTTGAGGGCAGCCAGGAAGTAGTCGGTGCCAAACAGTGGATAGATTTTTATCCCGACAATAGTGATTGGCAACTTGGCTTTTTCGGTGAAGCCTACCTTCAGCCCGGCCGAGTGGATGACGTTGATGGCAGCAATCATTGGTCGGCGCGGTTGCAGGGGAGTGCTGAGCGAACCTACCGGTTAACGCCGCGACTTCGGCACGAGCCGGCGATTACCCTGAATCAGCGCTGGTTGAGCCTGGATTCGGAGACTTTGATAAATCTCGGCGATATAGACCCTGATATTTTCTCACCCTACAAAGACGATCACAGACGAAGCCTGATACTTTCTGATCGCCTCACGTGGTCGCCCCATCTGGATCAACGGATCTACCTTGAAGGGGCGCTAGTGAGCAATGAGTCTCTCAACCCCTTCGACCCAGATTATGGGGAGGTCTCTACCTCCGCCAGGCAGCTATTTGGTTCCGTTTCTGGAGAGTTGGGCTTACGTTGGCGGCGTTACTTTAATGATGGCGATCGCAGCAGTAGCACTGATCAAAAGCGAGTCTTCTTGGGGGCTGATCTGCTGCGCTTTGATAGTGGCACCAATGCCTGGACATTGAGTGCGCAAGGGGACTATGACGTCGAACGCAGCGACTTTGGTTTCCGGCTGGATCTAGGGTTCGAGTCTAACGAAGGGCGTCTGAGCCCGGCTAAGCGTCCGGATGAAATGGCATTTGTGCCGCTGAGACGTGCTCAGCAGCGCGGGCGTGTGAAAACCAACCGCTTGACGCCACAGGGCCCACAGGAAATGGACGTGCCAGCATTACAAAATGGGGGCGATATTGCTGTCACGCACGCCGTGGATCGCTATATCCAGGTGATGGCATTGAGTACTCAGGCTGCAGCACTTGAACTGCAGCAAACGCTTGATCAAAAGCTGGATATGCCCACTCGTCTAGTGAGTGGCGGCGGTTTTCACCGTGTGCAGGTGGGCACCCATGCGCATGGTGTCGCCTCACTGCGACAGCACTTAAACGCCCTAGGATATGTTGATACCTTCATGGTGAAGCAAGACTAAGACAAGGGCTAACCGGACAGTGGTATCAAACACGATAAAGCATGGCGAGCAGAGTGTAATGAAGCGTAAAGCTAAAGTGCAACTTGAAGACATCTTGACGAGAGGATTATCCGCGCCTTGGCAGCGGGTGAGCCGACGTCAGATTGAAGCCATCCTGGCCTTTTTGCACAAAAGCCAGCGCAGCTTGCCAAAGGATGACCCTGACACTCTGTGCCGTGTGCTTCTGGATACGCTACTGGACTGGATCGAGGTACAGCGTCGTGGGATTGTGCGCCTGCATACCAATCACCATGATTTCACGTCGCGCCTCGCTAACGCCAGGTCAGAAGAGGAGATTCGTGGACACGTACTCGATTATGCCCAGATCTTGGGGGCGGGACGGCGTCAACGTATGGGAGATCGCCAAGCCTTTAAACGTTGGTTCGGTCCCGACGCAGTCATTGAGCGTTACCAAAAGCAGTTCGCTGACTGTGAACGCCACTTGAGCTTTAGCCTAGAGCGGCTGGGGGTCTTAGGCGAGTATTACCTGTCTGCTGATGTAGTCACACCCGAGGAGGGTATAAAGCGTTGGCGCCAGCTCAACCTTGAGGAGGGTATCGGTGAGCTTCTCGCCTATGATGGCGATGTTCGTGTTCGAATTGCCGCCTTTCGTGGCCTGGCTCGCGTCGCCCGCTCTCTATCACCGGAAGGTCGAGGTAGCTATCTAGGCGACAGCAGCCTGACCTACAGTTATCGTCTGGCCATGGATCACCGCCAACCAGTATGGCTCCAGACGGAGGCACTGTCGCTCTTGAGTGTGCTGGGTTATCCCGCCGTAGTGGATATCATTGAGCGACGCCTATCGCACGTTGTCGATGGCGACGACTTTTTTGTCCGCCAGCATGCGTTGCAGGTTCTGGGGGATCACGTTGAGGATCCCAGATTTGAGACCCTGCTCAAGACCGCCCTGCAGGACCCAAGCCCTACCGTGCGCCAAGCATTGATCGACCTTTTGATTAAGCGCCGCCCAGCATCACTTGAACAGCTTCTGCCATTGCTGGCTCTGGAGGACAGCGCCCGCGAAGTTCGCGGTTATGCGATCCACGCTTTGATTCAGCTGATCGAGAGCGATACCTCTTTCGTTGATTTCAGCCGCGAGCTTGCCGAGCGAGGAGTTCGCCAGGAAAGCCTGCCCGTTACTTTGCGATTCTATTGTCACATCATGCCGGCCATCGCAGCGGTATTGCTCGAAAAAGGGGAGCAAGCAGCGCTTGGAAAATGGGCACAAACCGGTTTTGTTATTCTTACCCGTTTGCATACTCAAGCAGACGATCTGCGGGTAAGGCGCTGGGCAGCCCAGGCGCGTGAAACTCTCTGGTGCATGGCAGACCCCGAAGCACGTGACCTTCATCAAACGCTTCGTGCCCGACTCAAAGCGTCACCAGTGGGTAAGCGTCGACACCTTAAGGTGCCTGCGCAGGTAAATGATGACCGCTTGGGACGTGTGCTAAGTGCGCTGACTCAGGATGATTTTGGTCTGGATGCTAGCCATAGATCAGGCAAGCTCACATTTCGACGCTGGGAGCGTTTTCGCTTCCGGCTTTGGCGAGCCTGGTATGAACTCATTCATTCCTCGCCGGACAAGCGCCAGGCTGGCCACCATACCATCGGGCGGGTCTATTACGGCCTGTTTCAGGTGCCCTCGGCAAAGATGTCGGAGCTGAGTTCCACCAAGGTGCCTGGCGAGCCTCTACACATGAGCGACGAGGATGGCTGGCGGCCCTACTTGCCCTTGGTGGATCAGGTGATTTCGAGTCTTGATCAATCCTGGCCGACCCGGCCAATGAAACTCTACACAAGCGAAGGCGTTACCGAAATAACCCCGCCCAGCGGCCTTATTGCTCGCCTGCGCGCACGACTTCAGCTCACTTTCCGCTTTGCCTATTATGCCAGGTTACGCAACTGGGAGGCTGACAGCAGCGGTGCGGCAAACAGTTACATGACAGCGCTGCAGTCATTGGGGTTTAGGGTTGGCTTTCGTACGCATACTGATCCAGAGACTAAGCCGTTGCCCGAAGATCCGGCAGTGAGGCGCTTTTTCCCCGCTTTTGTCTTGCCGCCGTTGCTTTTGAGCTGGTGGCAAGATTATACCGAGTACTTTGTCTCTGTTTATCAGAACACATTGCGCCAGTTGAGCTTGTTTCTGGCCGGGATGCTGGCCTTGTTTGTTGGGCGGCATGTGTATGTCAACTTGACGACTCGTCGTGCCCGTAACAAGTTGCCCTTGGTGATTGGCGGCTGGGGTACCCGAGGAAAGTCGGGTACCGAACGCTTGAAGGCAGCACTCTTCAATGGCCTCGGTTTCCATGTGATTTCCAAGACCACTGGCTGTGAGGCGATGTTTTTGCATGGCTACAGCCATCGCGATCTTCAGGAAATGTTTCTGTTTCGCCCCTATGACAAGGCGACTATTTGGGAGCAGGCGGATCTGGTGAAGCTGTCTAAAAAACTCGACGCAGATGTTTTCTTGTGGGAGTGCATGGGACTTACGCCGTCTTATGTGCGCATTCTGCAAAAGCAGTGGATGCGTGATGACATCTCCACCATCACCAACACATATCCCGACCATGAGGATATTCAGGGTCCGGCGGGCATCAATATCCCCATCGTCATGACTGAGTTTATTCCTAAAAACTCCACGTTGATCACCAGCGAAGCGGAAATGTTGCCGATCCTGCAGCAGGCATCGCAGAAGCTCGGCACCGAGTGCCATCATATCGGCTGGATTGAGTCGGAACTGCTGCCTGGCGATACGCTTTCGCGCTTTCCTTACGAAGAGCATCCTACCAATATCGCCCTGGTGCTACGCATGGCCGACGAGTTTGGCATTTCGCATTTATTTGCGCTTAAGGCTATGGCCGACCATGTGATCCTCGATCTCGGCGTGCTCAAGGTCTATCCAATGGCTCATGCCCGGGGAAGAAAACTGCAGTTTACCAACGGCATGTCGGCCAACGAGCGCCTAGGGGCGCTGGGCAACTGGAACCGACTTGGTTTTGACAAGCAAGACCCTCAAACCGATCCAGGCATCTGGGTCTCAACGGTGATTAATAACCGTGATGACAGGGTGGCGCGTTCGCGGGTATTCGCCGATATCCTGGTCAATGACATCAGCGCCGATCGGCATTTTCTTATCGGCACTAACCTGAAAGGCCTGATGGGCTATATCGAAGAATCCTGGGCGGTACGCCGAGAGGAAACCACACTTTGGCCGCGATCCCAGGATAACCCCGATCCCCAGGTCGAATGGCTACGCCTGGCCTGGCAGATGCGGGTTTGCGTCACTCAAGAGGCGGTGCTAAGTAGGCTCGCTGCCATGCTTGAGGGCCTTGATGTGGTTTACGAGCGCGAGGCGCTTGTAAGTCATCTGGCCGACCCCAGTGATTACCTTAAGCGTCTCGCCCAGTCGATCCATGTCGAAGAGCAGCAAAAAAAGGCGCCACTATCTCGCTACCTTGAGAGCGTGTTGACCCAACACCAAACCTATTATCGGGAGTGGCAGGCGTTCAGTGAGCTTGAACAGCGTTTAGCACAAAACCCGGCACATTCCGAGACTATCGACGAACAGGCCCGCGATTTGCTCTGGAAGTGGTTTAGAAGCCGCATTGAGATCGTGCGTTCGCCCTTCGTGACCGGCGAGCAGCTGGTTAACCTGATCTGCGATCAGACACCGCCGGGCTACACCAATCGCATCCTCGGTATGCAGAATATCAAAGGCCCTGGGCTTGATTGGGTATACCGCTGGCAAGCCTGGGACAAGATTTATACCGCCGGTGAGATGGTTTTGAACGGTAATCGCGGCGAGGCCACTCGCGGACTGCAGTTTTTGGCAAGTTTTCAGGAGTACGGGTTGCTTTCAGCCGAGTATATGCAGGACCTGTTGCACCGAGCGCGAGAGCTGCCGGTGGCCCAGAGTGAAAGCTTTCAGGCAGAGCTTAAGCTAATCGCCGCCAATCTCGAGTCCAGAATGAAACCTGAAGAGGACGAGGGGATATCGCCCAGTGAACCGACTGGGGGGCTCTGGTTGACCCTTGTCAGCTGGGTGGAAAAGTTCCTTGATGTTGGCGACGCCGTGCGCCGCCGGCGCAAGGCGGATCAAATCTATCGCGACATGGTGACCCAACGTATTAGCACCGCGCGCGCCGCCGACGAGCTGCAGTACCTGACTAAGCGTCAGAAGGGCGGTTGGCTGATGAGGCGATAAAACGAATGAATTAAGATCGGGAAAAAAGAAAACTGCCTAGCGAGCCGTTATCGGCCGCCTCGTCGCCGAGTTGGCCAGCGCCGCCAGCAATGTTCATGCTCCCTACATCGGCCTGGACTGGGGACATCGCTCGCTCATTACCCAACCGATCAACTTGCGAGAGTAAAGGTCAATAAGCACTGTTAGGTAAGTGCCTACTCAAAATTAATCGCGTAATCAACTCCCTAGCCACCGAGTAACCGATGCACCTCATCGCATAGCCGATCAAACGTCAGGTATGCACTCAACGGCATTCATCTGTCGCCATAGAATCTCAATCAGATTCAGCTCTGGGGAGTAAGCCGATAAGTAGATTAGATGCACTCGATGCGACATCCACTCGCTATCTTCTGTCTGAAGGCCGTGGAACGATGCATGCTGGCATTGTCGAGCACTACAACGGTGAAGGTGTCGGGGTCTTTCTGGGCCACAAACTGGTCAAACGCTTCGATGACCGTTTCGGTGGTCACTGGTTCGGCGGTGGTATGGGAGACCCGTTTTCCGGCTCGGCTGAGAAATCCCAGTACATTCAATCTACGGCTGTGTGAGTAGGCAGTTACCTCGCAGGGCTTGCCGATAGGGCGGCACCGACGACGATTGTGAAAATCCCGACTCATCGACGTAATAAAGCTCGTGTGCGCCTTGGTCTTCCCGCTGGTGAAGCGCCTTGAGGAGGCTTTGTGTGTTGCGGAAATCCGTTTCGTCCCGCTGAGTCTTAAACGAGTGCTGAATGCGCTTGAAGCTATAACGATTTTTTTCAACACCCGGCAAAGGGTCACTGCTGACTGTCTTGCCGATATATTCTTGCAAACGTGCCTGCAAGGATCGAATCTGATGAGGCTGCTCGGCAACCAGTTCCTGAAGTCGATGATGGTCATGCTCATTCAAAACCAGCGTGCGGCCACTGTGGGGCTTATCGACGAGTTCCTTGAGACCGAAGGCTTCCCACTTCTGGAACTAGATCGTGAAAGTGTTTCTTCCAACTCCCAAAATATCGCTGATCTGGGCGATGGTATAGCCTTGCTCGCTCAAGAGAATCGCGTGAGCGCGACGCACGTTTCTGGCCGTACTGATGGATATGTGCCAATGCCTGCCGGTTGACTTCTGTCAGGGGAGAGATGAAGCGCCTTGCCATGCCGCCGTACCTAGGCTGAGATACTGCCGGCATTGTGCCTGAAAACATCTGCCTAGGCACTTAGCACCGTATGTAGTTGTTAACTTGCTTTATTTCATTCTTGGCCGGCGCTATATGGCATGGCGCCGATTTTTTTATAGGTGGGCCAGGCATGGCGCGCAGCGCCTAACGGGAGTGATGGCAATGGTATTCATGAATTACCCTCACAAGGTGAAATACCTAGGATGGCTCAAAATGAGTCGTTTGCTCTGAGAATTTAGTTTTAAAACGCAGCCTGTTGAAGAGAGCTGACAAGTATATGCGCAGGTGCTAAGAGACCGCTTTTGGCCGATAGCGGCTACCCAGTAGATTCAGCCGCCTTCCAGAGAGCAAAGATAGCGCTGTTTTCAACGGCCTAGTCGTTGAATGCATCATCAGTGACTTAGGGTTGGAAGCCCTTTTGCTTACGATGACCATTAATTTAAGCGCTGTCGCACTTAGCCCCGGGTTCCGTGTTTGCAAGTAGTAGGGAAAACAAAGGGGTGGGAGATAAGGCTGTAGAAAAGACGGCTTTCTACATGCTGAGGGGCATTTTGCTGGTGATTGTCGGCCTTTAAAGTGCTGTCGTAACGCGGGACTTGGCTTGCCATAACGTGCGCCGTAAGAGGTAGCCAAGGGGTGGGAGATAATGCTGCGAAAAAACCAGACTGACCTGTAAAAAAAGAAGCAAGCAGGGGTAGGTCCATTCCTTAGGTTGGCAGTTATTCCTGATAGCCTTCGTTAAGGCCACCTTTATTCGCCTTGGGAGGGAGCGGTAGGCGGATGGATGACCTCTTAGGGAGCAGGGTTATCGGCTCGCATTGCAACACTTTTGCAATTATGTAGAGCTTCTCAACGGTGATGCTTACCTCACCACGCTCGATTCTCCCCATGTAACTGCGATCAATGCCTGCTACCAATGCACAGCGTTCCTGAGAGAGACCATTCGCTTGGCGCTTTTCCCTAATGTTTTTTCCGATAGCGACTGCCAGCTCTTCCATATCTGCCTCATTGATCATGAGGCAGGACTATCTATCGTTGCGGCCTGTCAAACCACGGATTATAATCCGTATTTTCACTCCTTTGATGCCCATACCCATGTCCCGTAACCTCCCGAGCATAGATAGGCGAATTATTGAGCTCTTACTGAAGCCAGAAAATACAACATTCTGCGTCCAAAGCCTTCGGGATCAGTACATGGAGCAATGCGACGTAAACCCAGCGCATAAAGCACCACTGCGTCGCTTTATTTATGAGCGCGTCAGAAAGTTGGTTAAGGCTCAATTTGTCGAGAAAGATAGTGAAACGCGGAAGCGCGGTCAGCAGTACCATGTAAGCCCCCTCTTAATGGAAACGGATCTTGGTACTGATGAGGATGATTTTGCCTCATGGCTTCATCGTACTAACCCTCAAACATCTCAAAAGCCGGTCATCAATGACGCGCGTCAGTCACCTAGCGAAGAGGGCAGGCAAGCAGACAAGGCACCTGCCGATAGCCACTCAGTATTGGAAAAAAAGTTAAACGACGCGCAAAGCCGGTTTTTGGAGTCTTTAGGGGAAGTGGAGGGGTTTCAACAGCTTATGAGTGATCATCCAGAGCTTAAAAGCAGCCTTTCGATTGACTACCGCAGTGCTCATGAGCGTAGCTCACGACTTTTAGGGCATGTGAGCGCTTTAGAAAAGGCGCTGAACCGCCTCAACGGCTCATGACGGGACTGCGGAAATGGCAAGCGGACTGTTTGGAGCACGCCAAGTCACACTATCTGAGACACCGTGACTTTTTCGTCCAGGCCACCCCTGCTAGTGGGAAAACACGTTTTGCGGCTGAAATAGCCAAGTGGTTACTTGAAGAAAAGCTCATCGACTTCGTTATCTGCTTTGCCCCTACGCGTGAAGTGGTGGCAGGTATGCAGCGCACTTTTTCTATTGTCTTGCAGCAGCGTTTTGGAAATGTCATTGCGTCGGTGGGAGCCGCTTACACCTACCAGTCCATGGAGTACCAATCGGAAGAGTTTTGGGATATTTTTAATAATTTCCGCACGTTAGCTATCTTCGACGAAATTCATCACTGCGCTGGCCATGATCCTCTCCTCAGTAATACATGGGGACAGCAAATTATTCGGTATATTCAGGATCAAGCGACCTATACCCTCGGCTTGTCTGGAACCCCTTGGCGTTCTGATGATCTTCCTATCGCGTTGGCACGGTACTCTGATCCAGAGGGGCGGCTGATCTGTGACTATCGATATGACCTGCAAAGCGCTGTGGCCGATGGCGTTTGCAGAGCCCCACGGATCACGCTGATTGATAACCCTTTAATTAGGCTCGTCGAAGAAAAGGAGAACACTGAATCTGTTCGAGGATTTTCATGCTTCTCTCAACTATTAAGTGAGTCACCCGTAAGCTATGAAGATCTATTGCGTCACGACGACATCCTCAATGCTGTATTGGATATAGGTATTCATCAGCTCAACGCCGTCAGAAACACCACGCCTCAAGCCGGGGGGTTAGTGGTAGCCACTGATATAGAGCATGCCCAACAAATTGCTGAAATACTGCATGACAAACATCAAACCTATGTCGTGGTTACCAGCAAAACGCCTAAGGCCCAGCAGTTAATTGACCAATTTCGGCATGACCACACCAGCTGGATTGTCGCGGTGAGCATGATTTCTGAAGGTACAGATATTCAGCGTCTAAGTGTTTGCTGTTATCTCAGTCGCATTCGCACTGAGCTCCACTACAGGCAGGTTCTTGGTCGCATCCTGAGAAAGATGGGCACTGAAGACAGAGAGGCGTGGCTCTATGTGATCGCTGAGCCTACCCTGCGTAAATACTCACAAAGAATCGCCAATGATCTCCCCGAAGATCAATCGACGCTGCAGGCAAAAAAACTTCAGGATCGTCTGACAAAATCACACGCTGATAACGCCAATGGCAATACCGAAGACACAAAAGAAAATGAAGACCATCCCTTTTCCGCAACAAAGCAGAACGGTAAGCACGAACTGCAAGTGACCGAGCCTCCATTGCTGACGCTGAGCTTTTCTCAATATTACCGCCAGTATCTCTTATCGCTGATATAACCATGCCTCCCCTCGCTATCTACTCGGTCGTTAAGGTTCAAAAAGTACCTTTTGGCCTACCTCACATATCTTGGCTTCTACATGGGTCATAAATGTCGCGATGACTATATTAGTCCAGCGGACACGAGTCAGAGCTACGAGCAGCTGCTTGAAAAACATGTCAGGAAAACTATTTCCAGGTAACTGCCTTTGGAGTTACTGCTGAATGGATAATGGAACGAGAGCAGTTAATGGTATAATAATCGCATGTTGTCGGACTGGTTTTACGCTGTGCTCCAAACCAGACACAAATGTAGGCCTTAATCAGGATCGTCTGAAAATTCACTCTTGGCCGGCAGTACCCGGTCATTAACCACTTAATCCAAATGCCCTATTTTTTCGAGGGTAACCCGACCACATTATTGTTCTCCGCGATAGCTCGAAGACGCTGATTCTCCACGACCAGTGTGGCCATTTCAGAGGCCATGTCCTGGTTGAGTTGGCGGGCATGAATGTACTCCTGCCTAAGTTCGCTGTGCTTGGCTCTAAGCTCTTTAAGCTCGGTATTCTTGTCGTCCCGCTGTGTACGAACCGCCTTATTACCCGCCTCACGAATACGTTCGGCAAGACCAGGGTGATTATTATGAATGGTGGCTCGGCTGACCCCGGCTTCCTCAGCCACCGACTGAATGCTGAGCTTACGTCCCGGCTTGACCACCTTCGGGCGGCCTTTCTCAATCCGCACAATGGCCTGGCGTATGGCCTTTGCGGTCAGCTCGCCCCGAGTGGGGGCAGCGGAAGTGGTTTCAGCTTGCGACATTGGCTAAATCCTCTTTGGTTGCTCCAAGACCTTTCAGGACCGCCTCGCAGCGCCTGATGTCACGCTCGACCCGCTCAGTCCCTGCGGGTCCAATGTCGGTGAGGTCAAGCAGTTCAAGCTGCTGGACGTAAATGCTCTGCCATACGTGTTTGCGCGACTCGTCAATGACCGCATTTCCGCAGTCTCCGCAACGTGTCTTTTCGATCCCCTGGCCGCCATTGCAGCCGCCCGTGTCAGCAGTGCACCAGGCGACTCCGGTGGCCCGCAGGTGGATCAAGGGGCTCATCGTCTTGGCCATCTCAGCGCGGTCTTCCTTGGTGGCCAGCGCTTCAGTCCTAGTGCGGAAGGCCCGGATTGGCTCGGCCGCGCCACCCGTCAGGATCGCGTCAGGCTCAAGCCAGTGCTCCAGGATGTCCGTCTTGATGCCGAGTGCAGCCAGGCCAACGCTGTCGTACAGATCGGCATCCTGCAGCCGGGACATGGCGTACAGAATCGTCATGTCCAGCGACCAGTGCTTGAAGTGGTCCCGCAGGTAGCGAAGGTCGCCAAAGGCGCTGTGAGCGGCGTAGACCGCAAAGGTGCGTCGGAACTGGTGTGGCGCAAAGCGCCAGTCCAGCCTGCACAGGTCAGCAAATGAATTGATGCGTACAAGGGCCGAATCTTTTGAGAGCGTGCCAATCCGGTTGTTCTGATTCATCGTCACCCCAAGGAACAGGCGATGGCTATGCTCTCTCAGCCGGGCGATGTCAGGATCTTTCGGGTTGTTGGTGCGCAGGTCTGAAATATGCTGGTCCAGCCGCGCTTGCAGCGGACCCGCAAGACGTTCAGCCACGCCAAGGGCACGGTGAGTAATCTCCGCCACCAGCCATTCGCAGTCCCCAGCGCCGGTCTTATACGAAACGCCGCGTATCCAGTGGAAAAACTCCCCCTGATCATCCTGCGTCTTGAAGGCGCACTGATTTTTCAGAGAGAGCAGTTCGGATACCCGGATACCGCTGGTAATCAGGACGATGCACATACACGCAGTTTGCAGGTACATCTCCGCTTTGTTGACTTCACCTTCCGTCCAGCCCAGTTTTTCCAGGCGCGATCGGATGAAACCCCGGTTTCGACCCTCCGACTTCCAGTCTTCAATCTGGACGCGGACACTGATGATCTCATCGGCCCGGTCCAACCAGTCTACCGCCGACTGGAACAATGGCCCCAGGATGTCATCGGGGATGATCTCGGTCTTCGCCTCCTGAACCCGGTTCTGCCCCGTCAACCCTGCAAGATGCTTTGCTGATGATTCCGGCCAGGGGTGGGGCATGGGATCGTCGGATTGTTGGCTGAGGATATGGAGGGTTTCCAAAGCACTGAAACGGCTTGTTAAGTGGCCCGCCGAAAGGAATTTCCCTTTTTGGCCCTTCAGTTCCTTGCAGAAGTCCACATACTGCTGGCTGACCAGCGGCGTTACATCGCCCAGCCGGGCTATGCACCGATCATGGAGCCAGGTCAGAAACACTATTGCGTGCATGAAAAACGTAACTATCGTTCTACCCTTCGGCGGGGGGCGGCCTTCAATCCCTTTCAGGATGTAAACCACCATGCAGATCCGAAGCGTTTCCCGAAACTGCACAGGTGCCCGCAAGAAATTCAGTTTCTTCTGGTTGTTTCTCGTTCCAGCGGCGAAGACGGTGTCGGGCAGAGTCACAGCATCATCGCCACACCGGCTCAGGACGTGGTAGCTGCCATCTTCCAGTCGCACCCCGGTCAGGACAGCGTTCGGGTTGATAACCTCTGTTTCGGCGGCCTGGAGGGCCTTGAGCTGTTCGGCACGAAATTTGGCTTCGTTCACGCCGCGCCCTCCAATATATCCGGATCACGCCAGAAGGGGTGCGGATCAATGTTCGCCCGCTGTCTCTGAATGCTTACCGTCTCGGCGTCAAACTTCGGCGTGATCTCCTGGTCGATGATCCGGATGATGTGGCCGTAAACCCGCTTCCAGGCGCTCGTACCCATTGTCTCGCGCATCCGGACCAGTGCCCAGTAGAGGCTGAAAACCCGGTACAGATCGTCTCCCGTCACAACAAAAGACCGGCACCGGAAACAGGCCAGAAATTTTTGGCAGTGCTCGCCATTCTTGGGGGCATGCTCACCGTTCACGGTGTCCCGGCATCGGGCGACCGGCGTATTCTGAGTAGGCAGGGGCGCGACCTTACCTTGGTTTAGCAGCTCTTCGGTCCGGATCTCGCCCATGAGCCGCCAATTTTTTTTGGCGTTTTCGGGGGCTTCCAGGTAGTGGTCATTGGATACTTTCATGCTGTGCCCGCCCAGTTTTGCGGTCAGAAATGGGTCCTGGCCGGATAGGGTGAAAAGACGGTTCTCGAACGTCTTACGCAGTCGCATGACATTGAGTTTCAGAGGCTTGCCGTCCGCGTCGCTGATCTGATGCCGGTCGAGGAAAGCCTTAACGTAGTAATTGAGAATGGTTTGGGTAAGACGGCGTGGTTCTCTGGCGGTATTACTACTCCGGCTCTCGTAGACAAACAGTAGCTCCGGGTGGTTGCTCGCCTGTCGCAGGATGGCGTTACGTTCGCGGACCAGATCGATGATGCGGGCCACGTCAGGTAACGCGGAAACCATCGATTCGATATCGGTGGCCCGGCGCAGGCTCTGGATGTGCGTGGCGTTGCCCCGGCGCTTGAAGCTGACCAGCACGTAGCGGTCGGCCTTGATGGGGTGAGGTTGCAGGCAGTCAGCCAGGAGTTCCAACGCAGGGGTTGGGTTGATGCCGGTTCGCACTGCAACGGCCAGTAGACAGACGACCAGTTCCTCAGACGTCAGGGGGTCGCTCCCCTTGATGATGGCCCGCATATCGGCCTTTAGAGCCTGCAAAACGTTGCGCCGTTCGGGCTCGCTCAAAGGCGGTTGCCCCTTCGCCGATCGGTTGGAGTTCGGAAAGGGATTGCGCGGAAAAAGGTTTTTGGCAATCCAGCCTGATTGCGCCATTGCGACCAGTACCGACTTGGTCACAGAGTATCGGGTTTTCTGGGATGAGAGGCTAGCACCTAATTGCCGCACATGGGCAATGAAGTGATCCACAAACGGCCGGTCAAGGTCGTCCAGCCGTAGCTCACGTTCCAGAGCGGAAGCGATCGTCGCGCAGAACGGCAGGAAGGCTGACAGCCCATGCCTATAATAAGAGGCGATAGTGGCCGCACTGAGCGTCTTGCCGCCGCTTTCAACACAGGCCCGAGTCATGCGCTCCAGCGCTCTCTGAGCGGCATAGACCACGACATCACAGCCGTTTCCGTAGTATCTGGCGAAATCCAGATTGCGAACGCCGGCTGCATTCACCGGCAACGGTATGATGGTTATGGCTGGAGGCAGGCTGGCAAGATCCAGCGTTTCATCACTGACGGCCCGACCAGGACGGGCAGCTGTGGACTGAAGCTGTTTTCTAGGCACCGGCTGCCTCCCTGCTCATGACATCAATTTCGCTCTGGAAGTCGTTCATCAGCGCGTCTTCCAGCTCCGATATACAGTGAAGGTACTGCTCGGTGGTTGTGATCGAGGCGTGGCCCAGGCGGTCTCTCACATACAACAAAGCATGGGTCTGGGCCTTGGCCTGCATCATTGCGTACAGCGTGTGCGTGGCGTAGGTGTGGCGCAGGACATGGACGTTGACGTAGGGAATGCCAGCCGCCTTGCCAGCCTTCTTCACAATGCCCAGGAAAGATGCACCATCGTTCGCATAGGGTTGGCCGGATTCGGTCAGTAACAAAACTGACTGGCTTCGACCAGAAATGCTCTCATGCTGATGTCGCCGATCCAGAACGTATTGCCAGAGGTCTTCCATGACCGTTCGGGGTACATCGATCCCCCTAGACTGATTGCCCTTGATCGCCATATCGCGTGGATCAAGATTGACCCTGATGAATGAGCGATGCTTGGTGTAAGTAACCGGATTGATCACGTATTTCAGAGGAAACGTAGCCAGTTCCTCACGCCGCATTCCTGTCGTAAGCGCCAGTCGTACAATCAGCTTGTGTGTGGGATTACTGAGGGCATCCAGAAGGTCACGCGACTGATGTTTGCTCAGCAACCGGATTACGGTTCTTGGCGTCTTCAACATGACGTCTGCGCTTGTACGCATTCCGCCACTCGCATCGACATGAGCCAGGAAACCTTTGGGCTGACTGACTGTTATCGTTTCCATAGCATACGGCACTGTTGCTACCCAACCACTATTGGCTGCATACCGATAAAACGCACAGAGAAGCCGTAGTCGGGCGTTCACCGTTCTTGCGGCAAGGCTTCCACCCTCTGAACTCAGATTCCAATCCCGGAACTCTGCCAGGATCGTAGCTTCCCGATCATTACCCACATCTCGCCAGTCAATGCCATTAGCCTCACACCAACCAAAGAACTGATACAAGGCTTTCCCGTAAGTTACCCAAGACTTACTGGATTGCACTCTTCCACGTTTGATCAGGTACGACATACAAAAATCCAGTGCTTCCTCAACAACTTTCCCTTCCTTGGAAATCAGGATTGGAACGCCACTGTAGCTTTGGCCATTGAGCTTGAACTTGCTAGTGCTGAAGAAGAGATCCATGACTGCACTCTAACATAATATATCACTTGAGCCAGCGGTAATCATTGTCTGGGCCCGGTGTATGGCGTGGACAAGCCCGAGGATCAACGGCTGGCAGACTGCTACCGTAATGCGCTGAAACTGGCAGACGAGCACGGCATTGAGCGGCTTGCCTTTCCGGCACTCTCCACTGGCGCCTTTGGCTACCCGGCAGAGCAGGCCGCACAAGTGTGCGCGACTACCCTTGAAGCCATATTGCCCACCTTGCACAAAGTACGCCTGATCCGCTTTGTTTTATTCGATGAAGCGGCCCGGCAAACACTCCACGACGCATTGGCTCAACGCTTGACCATCGATCCAGCGGGATAGGGTCACTCCAGACGACGCACCCCTGCCGCTAGCGGTAGTTATAATTTCTTCAGCCGCAAAGTGATAATAGTGTCACTATCAATTTGGTTCAGGGTGAGCCCATGAAAGTTGAGCTTGTTACAAACCTTAAGCGCCAAGCCACAAAAATCCTGGCAGACCTGCATCTGTCCAAAGAGCCGGTACTGATCACTTGTCGGGTTCCGTGTGATTGACGCAAGAGCTTTTTACTTTCTCAACAATATGCGCCCCGATGGGGATCGCTGAGGTAGCCGCGGGTGAGGGCGCGTTGCAAACGTTGACCGTTCGCGGGGTGTTAACGAACAGGAAGTCGTCGACCAACTTGCCGTCGTCGGAGACCGCTTGGGCGCGCACACCAGCAGGGTAGGGTTCCAGGTCAGCAAGCGTTAAGCTCGGGCAGTACTTGCGAACCTGTTCCAGGTAACCTTTCTTATAGAGCGAGTTTTTTAGCTCGAAAAGCCCTGAGCGCAGGTTATCTTTCAGTACCTGGCGGATACCGCTGTGGCGCAACATCGCCCAAGTATCAGAGAGCGAGATGTCGGTTTTCCGGTAGCCCTCACGCTTCCACGCCAGTACCGCATTAGGGCCAACCGTCACGCTGCCATCGATCATGCGCGTTAAGTGCACGCCTAAAAACGGCATTGAGGGATCCGGAATAGGGTAGATCAGGTGGTTGACAATGTGATTATGCTGCGCAGGCAGGCGGTAATATTCGCCCCGAAACGGGCAGATGGTGAAGCCTGGTTCGACACCTAGCATGCGCACCACGCGGTCCGCCATCAGGCCCGAGCAGGAGACCATGTAGCGAGTGGAAAAGTCTCCCTGATTGGTCGATACCACCACCTCGTTGGCGCTTTCATTCAACCCAGTGACGGCGGTGGCGTAACGGATTTCGCCGCCAGCGTCTTCGAACTCACGACCCATGGCAGCGGCGACCTGAGCATAGTCAACGATACCGCTGGAGGGAACGAAGATGCCGCCAACGCCGGTGATGTTAGGCTCGCGTTCGTGCATCTCTTCCGCTGTTAGCCAATAGCGTTCTAGGCCATTGGCCTCAGTGCGTTCCCACAGTGCTTGCATGCGTTGCATTTCGAGGTCGTTGGTGGCAACCAATAGCTTGCCGCATTCATCATAGGCAATGTCATGCTTGTCACAAAAGGCCTTGGTGGCGATATTGCCTTCCAGGCAGAAGCGTGCCTTTAAGCTGCCGGGCGTGTAGTAAACACCCGCATGAATAACACCACTGTTATGGCCTGTTTGGTGGCGAGCCGGGCCGTCTTCTTTCTCGATCAGCAGCATCTTTTTGTCAGGGTAAGATCGGATAAGCTGCATGGCTGTCGACAGCCCCAGAATGCCGCCTCCAATGATGATGTAGTCGTACATAGGCGTCTCGGTAGTCAGGGGTGAAAAGCCACCGCCTGGGCGGTGGCTGATTGTTTTATCATTATACTTGGCGCGGCTGGCGCAATGTTTTGGCGTGGGTGAAGTAACCCCGCTGGCGCATCAGTTCACGACGCAGGTCCGGGTGCGGCGTGAAACGATCACGGCCATGCAGCCAGAAATGGTTGTTGATGAGCAGAAAGCTGCCCGTGGAAACGGGAATCGATAGCCGGTGCTCACTGGTTTCCAGCGATTCGGAAAGGTTGGCCAGCCAGTTGCCTTCCTCGAAGTTCTTCGGCTGCACGAACTGGTCGATGTACGACATGATCGGGCGGCCTTCCGTGTCCACATCGAAGACCGCGTGATAGATATCACGGTCAACATTTTTGCTCGGCGGCGCTGTCCAGCGCATTTCACGACGCGCCATCGGGTGAGTGTAGAAGGTATCAAGCCCTTCCCAGTCGTCGAGGTGTAACAATAACGAGTTGCCACCTTCCATGTTCTGTTCGTCGATTTTCATCATCAGCACGTAGTCAGTGTCCTGCTCGACGAAGGTGCCGTCGTTATGCAGCTCCATAACGCGGTGCGGCTGACGCAGGTAGCTATCGGAATTATCCACGTTTTTGACCACGAAGCGGGCATAGTACTGGCCGCTCATGGCATCGAAGTTGGAACGTCCCATCAGGTGGGAAACCGCAGTGGCGAACATCACCATGTCATCTGCCTGCTCTACTTGATCGAGTCCTTCCGGCGTGACCAGAAACGCACCCGTATTACGATCCACCATGGTATCGATCAGCAGCGGCTGCAAGGTGTTGTGGCAGATATCATCAAGAATTTTGGCGACGCGGAAGCGCAGAAAAGACTTATATTCCAGTGCCTGAACCGGCCAGTCCGATACGGCGTCAAGAAATGCATTCACCGTCTCCTTGGGGAAGCTTAGTTGCAGTAAGCGGTCCGACTGCGTCGAGCGGCCAAGGGAGAAGCCATGCTGCTGTGAGTGAATGTTGGCTGGAGCGTTCATTGGACACCTCTCTGGAGCAAAAGAATAAAAAGAACCTGCGTCTAAAAATATCTACATTTTTTAGTTTCGTCAATTTTTTATAAAAATATCGATAAATTTGCGGACGGCCAAGCGACTCCTCAGCTCGATGGCTCGAACAGGGAGAGATCCAAGGCTATTTCAGCCACGAGCGGGAAACGCTGCAGGCGGTAACTGAAGCCCGGAATACCGCAGTGTCGGGGCGCAAGGCGGCGGCGGAAAACCCCGGCAGCGCTAAGGCGATGTCTGACCATGAGCCTTATGCGGCGCGTGCTTAACTGTATGCGCTACTGCTCAGTGAGAATCAGGAGGTACGTGAGCATCAGCAAGAGATGCTGCAGAACATGGCCCTGCCGGATGGTTATGCCGAACTGAGCAAGCATGCCCCCGGATGTGATGGCGCTGGATATTCAGCTGCGCTTGCCCCATGCCGCCACTGCTTGCTGACGTTTCCTCATCCAGTAACGGGCAGGGGGGTTGAGTTGTCCCTGTTAACTCGTTTTCTTCTTGCTTCCAGAGCGTTTCCTACCTGTGGTTCCTTTCCTTTTCGGGGAGTTTTTTCCTGATCTAACCGTGCGCTTTGCCGGGCTACCGGCCTCGCCTTGGGCGGTTTGCAGGCTCTGTTTTAATTTGGCCGCATCGCTGTGGGTAAGTAAACCGCGTAAATCTTCCAGCAGCGCCTGTTGAAAGGCGCGCGCGTCGTCTTGTTGTTCGGCAATGGCGCGCAGACGCTGCTCCCAGAGCGCGGTGCGCTCCGGTGTGCTGACGGCGCTGGGCAAGGCGGCGATTAAAGCGCTGCCGAGTTGAGTGGCGCGCAGGGCTTTTTGCTTGCGTACCAGGTAGCCACGCTGCACCAGGGTTTCAATAATGCCCGCGCGGGTGGCCTCGGTACCGAGACCGTCGGTGTCGCGCAGGGTGCGGCGCACATTGGGATCATCGACGTAGCGGCCGATGTTCATCATTGCCTTGATCAGGCTGGCATCGGTGAAGGGTTCCGGCGGACGGGTTTCACGCTCTTCCACGCCTGCGCCTAATGCTTGGCAGGCTTCCCCTTGGGTAAGCGGCGGCAGCGGTGGGCTATCTTCGCGGGTGGTGAATAGCGGTTTCCAGCCGGAGTCGAGAATGCTTTGGCCGCGAGCGCGGAAGGTCTCGGCAAGCAGGGTAAATTCGGCTTTGACCTCAAAGGTACGCAGCGGACGGTAAAACTGTGCCATCACATTGCGGACGATCAGCCGAAACACATGCCCTTCGGTCGCGGAGAGCTGGCTGAAATCCGCCGGTTTGCCGCTGGGTGCGATGGCGTGGTGGGCGCCGACGTGTTTGTCGTTCCAGGCTTTGGAGCGCAGGGCAAAGTCTGCGCCATGGAGCCACTGTTTGAGGGTGTCGTCGTTCTGGCAGGCACCGGTCAAGCTGCGCTGGGCAAGCGGTAGGTGGTCTTCAGGCAGGTAACGGCAGTCAGAACGCGGATAGGTAATAAGCTTGTGTTGCTCGTAAAGCCGCTGGCAAATATCTAACACCATCTGTGCGGAAAGCCCGTGGCGGCGAGCGGCGTCGACCTGTAGTGCGGAAAGCGAGTAGGGCAGCGGCGGCGCTTGGCGTTTTTCTTGTTGATCAAGCTGGGTCAGCGAGCCATTGGCACCGGGCAACTGGGCCGCCAGTTTGTCCGCGGGGGTTCGGTCAATCAAACGGCCTTGCTCGTCTAACGGCTGGTGTTCCTTGGGTGCCCACCAGGCGCGCAGTTTCCCTTGTGCGACTTGTAAATGGACCCACAGTGGGTAGAACGGATGAGGCACAAAATCGCGTATGGCATTGTCACGGCGCACGATCAGGCCGAGCACTGGGGTTTGCACGCGGCCGATGGAGAGCACGCCGTCGAAACCGGCTTGACGGCCGGTGAGCGTCCAGGCGCGGGTCAGGTTGATACCGTACAACCAGTCGGCTTGGGCACGAGCCTCTGCGGCGTGAAAAAGAGGCTGGAAGTCAGCGTTGCTTTTCATCGTCGCCAGCGCACGGCTAACGGCGGGGCGGTTTAAATCGCTGATTAATAACCGCTGCACCGGGCCGCGATAGTTCATGTGCTCGATCACTTCCTGTACCAACAATTGGCCTTCGCGGTCACTATTACAAGTATTATTTTGTGAAAATATAACTTACTGTTTTTGATAAATTTATTCGATTTCATACTTTTTGTGTTTTTTCACAAATGCTATTCCTATCGATTTTTCTAGGGATAGAGCTTATTTAAGGATACTACGTGATGCCCGTTTCACCGTCGACTCTGAGACCTGGAAATGCTGAGCAGTTCTGCTGATACTTGCCTTGCTGTCTTTCCTCCATTGCTTTATCTCAGCGGCATCAGCCTTCTTAGGACGCCCTAGGTGTCGACCTTCTGCTTTCGCACGTCGAATGCCAGCCATCTGCCTTTCACGGATGTTCGAGCGCTCAATCTCAGCCATTGCGGCAAGCATCGTAAGCATTGCCTTCCCAATAGGGGTGTTTAGATCAAAGCCTTCACGCAAGCTGATAATCGACACTCCTTTGCTTTGCATGAATTGAACTGTATTTAACACATCGACAGTATCTCGCCCCAGGCGATCAATAGCGTAGACCACTAGCACGTCGCCTTCACGTGCATATTCTGCCAAGGCCGAGAAGCCCGCACGCTGCAGGGCAGGCAATACCCCAGAAGTTGCCTCGTCACTCCACCAACGTTCGACCTTATGGCGATTCGCAATCTCGCTACGTTGAGAGTGAGTACTTTGATCATAAGAGCTGACACGGAGATATCCGATCGTTGCCATTGAGTTGTACCCTCAATTTTTGGTCATAAGGTGGGGATCTGTTTTGAACCTAGGCCATAACCCAAAACGACACTTATGACCCACTTAGATTCAAAGATAATAGAAGTGGGTCATAAGGTACACTTTTTGAACCTTAATGATCGAGTAGATAGCGGGGAGAGGCATGGTTATATCAGCGATAAGAGATACTGGCGGTAATATTGAGAAAAGCTCAGCGTCAGCAATGGAGGCTCGGTAACTTGCAGCTCGTGCTTACCGTTCTGCTGTGTTGCGGGAAAAGGATGGCTGCCATTTTCTTTTGTGTCTTCGGTATTGCCATTAGCGTTATCAGTGTGTGATTTTGTCAGACGATCCTGAAGTTTTTTTGCCTGCAGCGTCGATTGATCCTCGGGGAGGTCATTCGCGATTCTTTGTGAGTATTTACGCAGGGTAGGTTCAGCGATCACATAGAGCCACGCCTCTCTGTCTTCAGTGCCCATCTTTCTCAGGATGCGGCCTAGAACCTGCCTATAGTGGAGTTCGGTGCGAATGCGACTGAGATAACAGCAAACACTTAGACGCTGAATATCTGTACCTTCAGAAATCATGCTCACCGCGACAATCCAGCTGGTGTGGTCATGCCGAAATTGGTCGATTAGCTGCTGTGCCTTAGGCGTTTTGCTGGTAACCACGACATAGCTTTGATGTTTGATATGCAGTATTTCAGCAATTTGTTGAGCATGCTCTATATCAGTGGCCACCACTAGCCCCCCCGCTTGAGGTGTGGTGCTTCTGACGGCGTTAAGCTGATGAATACCTATATCCAAAACAGCATTGAGGATGTCGTCATGACGCAATAGGTCTTCATAGCTTACCGGCGACTCGCTTAGTAGTTGAGAAAAGCATGAAAACCCTCGAACAGACTCAGTGTTCTCTTTTTCTTCGACCAACCTGATTAAAGGATTATCAATCAACGTAATCCGTGGAGCTCTGCAAACGCCGTCGCTGACAGCGCTTTGAAGGCCATACTGATAGTCACAGATCAACCGCCCCTCTGGATCAGAGTACCGTGCCAATGCGATAGGAAGATCATCAGAACGCCACGGCGTTCCTGACAACCCCAACGTGTAAGTCGCAGCATTTTGAACGCGTTGAATTATTTGTTGACCCCATTTATTACTCAGAAGGGGATCATGGCCTGCACAGTGATGAATCTCATCGAAAATAACCAATGTGCGATACTTTGCGAATAACACCCAGAAATCTTCAGGTTGATACTCCATAGATTGGTAAGTATAAGCTGCTCCAACCGACGCTAGTGTGTCGCCAAATCGATGATTTAACACGCTTGAAAAGGTACGCTGTACACCAGCCACTACCTCTCTCGTTGGTGCAAAGCATATAACGAAATCAACATAATTTTGATCGAGGAGCCATCGCGCAATTTCAGCAGAAAGACGTGTTTTACCGCTAGCGGGCGTCGCCTGCACAAATAGATCGCTGTGAACCAAATAGTGGTGCTTAGCCAACTCTAAGCATTCTAATTGCCAAAAGCGTAATTCTTTATTCACTTTTGACCTTTTCAATCACTTTTTCCAGTGCACGCACACGACCAATAAGTCTAGCACTGTGGTCATAAGCCTCACGATGATAGTGAGCAATACTTGACTGCAAATTGGGACATTGATTCATTAATTCCCGCAAGGTTTCCACTTCACCCATAGTGGTAAGAAATTCGCTTTGCACCTCTCTTAATTTCTTCTCCAAGGTAGAACTTTGGTTTTTATTTTGTTTTTTGTTATCACTAAAATCTTTATCGGAGTCGATCAAGAAAGACTCCGGTGCTTTACTCTTTCTCTTCTCTAAACTAGATAACTGTCTACTATGCCATGATTCAAATATTTCGCCATCTAGGTTTATTGGAATTTCATTTATAGTAGAGAGCACATGGAATATCTGATCTCTTTTACGCCGCTGATCATCTTGTTTTACAGCACCCACCCTAATCAGTTTTTTAATATTTTCGTACAGGAAGCGTCTTAGCTCTGCTCGATCTTCACTTACGATCCCATAGTGCTCCGCATACTGGTTACGTATACCGCGAACCGTAAACTGCGAGTTCTCTGGCGCCAAAAGGAGCTCAAAAACACGACGATCAATAGAAGGAAGCGATGGCAGCACATCCTTGGTCATATGAGCATACCTCTCAAAATGAGAATTATAGACTGTTGACGATAATCATTCAATAATAATTAGGGAGAGGGGGCTCGTCAAACGAAGCACGAAGAAAAATCCGCGTCCCGCATGGACAGCAGCGTCTCAAGATCGCTATCCGTACCGAGCGTCAGTAGAGGGGGGGTGGAGCACACATGAGCTGCAGGTATTCAGAGAGAAGATTCTGTCTACATAGATGACCTATGAAATGAGCCTGCATCGGCCAGGAGCATGGCACCAATCTCTACGGCCTTGTGTGACCATTAAAAACCGGTACAGCTTGATGGCGGCGACCCTGCACCCTGCAGTTAATTTCTTAAAGAACTGTCTGAATCAGGGCGGCAAAGTCTGCCTGTAAGGGCAGGCAATGGCGCGCAGCTCAATCACCTCTTACTTACTCCTGAATCCGTGATGGCGGCGCCGACACTTTTCCTATTACCGCCAGCGAGTATTTTTTGACCACCGATACCGTCTCAATCGACCAACACATGCCTGCTAGGGCCAACTCTTGTTGCATCGGTCGGCGTCGACGGCCTGTTTTGTCATGCATTTCTACCGGCCGGGCACGGTGATTCTTGCTAACGGTGTCCGTTAGCCCGCTGCCTGGCTGCCTGGCTCGATAGACGATCAGCATGGCGACTCTCTTGGGTAACGCAGCCGAGCGCGCAGGGTGTTGAGCACCGCCATACGCCCAATATCCTGCCCGAAGTCGAGGATAATCTGCCTCGCCCTGTGGATCACCAGGGCGGCGCGATGCACCAGTTCCTGTAACACGGTGCGTATTCTGCGTCGCTTTGCCGGGTGGCGGACCGGGCTCAGCTCGCCGGTCATGCCCAACTGCCCCATCAGACGCAGGATGTTGTAGGCCAGTTGAGCGAGGTGCAGGATCAGGTCATTGGTGGCGAACTTGCCCGAGGGCAGCCGTTCCAGGTCGAGATCGGTCTTGATCTCGCTATGGAATTGTTCGTGGGTCGCATGCGCCTTGTAACGCTGAATGACCGCCTCCGGCGCCTCGTCCAGGCTGGTCCACCAACCTTCCAGCTCGTACTCGGGTTCCAGCAGAAGTTGCCCATCGCGATCGGCGGTACGTTCCACCAGGCGCATCACGCGCTTGACCACATGCTCGACCTGGTCGACCGTGATTGAGACGCTCTGAACCCAAAGCGCCTGGCGCTTGCCAGGGCGCAGCTCTTCCCAATAGTCAGCAGCCACCGCACGCCAGGTGTCCTGATCGGCCTTGGCCGAGTCCCGCGGGTTCCACTTGACGATATAGTCGAGCTGGCGACCGTCGTCGGCAAACGCTTGGCAGTGCTGCTCGATCAACGCAAGATGGGCCTTGCTGTCGAAGCCGCTATCTTCTCGAAGTAGAATTGGTTGCTCGGTCAAGCCCCGGGCACGCGGCATCACCCGCTCCAGGAAAGCGTTGCTCTCCTTCATGGTGTGCTGCTTGCCGGGACGCAGTTCCAGGCCCAAGCACCAGCCTTCATTGCCCAGGTAAGCAGCAATCGGGGTATAGCCATCGACCTTCTGGTAAGTCCGCGAGACGCCTTCTTTGCTGGAGTTACTGTTGTCCATGACGAAGGTGTCGATGTCCAAGCAGACATGCCCCTTTTCGGCGGTGATGGGCACCTCGGCCAGCGACAGCAGGGTCGTGGACCACGCCGCGATGCGTGCCTGCAAGTCGTTGGCGGCGAGCTTCTCCAGTCGTTGGCGCAACGTGGCGGTGCTCGGCACCTTTTGTAAGGTCAGCAGCTGCTTGAAGGGCTTGTCACTTCGGAAGTTCTCGATAGCATCATAGTCGCTCATGCCCAGGCACAGCAGTCCTAAATAGCTCTTGAGTACGTCACTGTTGCGCATGCCCAGCGTAGTGGGGAAGCGGCCGTCGATACTGTCGACGCCGGCGATTTCAATGCACTGGCCGATGATGGATAGGCCGGCATGGCTGGTGAGGGTGCGACGACTGGCGTGGAACTTGACGTTGGGCATGGCACTGTACGGGTGAATGGCGATATCGACCATATTGCCATGCAGTTCAGTGGGTTAGAAACGTTTTAGAAGACCGGTCTCACGGATTCAGGTTACTTACTAACTAACTGTTTGGTCCCGGATGATGAAATCGCCCATAGAAGTTATCCTCTGCTAGCAGCCAGGGAGCTTCTTCATCAATTTATCCGGGAGCAGGTT
>NZ_JARWAN010000029.1:0-42259 GCF_031451755.1 Vreelandella vilamensis
ATACGTCGTTCGATAGCCTCAACGCGCCCACCATGCAGACGTAAAGCGCTAAATAATGGCCCTACCACTGCCGCGATGAATGAGGCGGGATAACGGCAGATATCGGCGAACGAGCGCCACTGCGAATGTTGGTTGTGGCGGCTGTTGCTGTAATACCGCCAAAAAGAGGGGCCAAAATATTTCCCAGTCCCTGTCCGATTAACTCAGCGTTGGGATCATGCTTGGTCTTTGTTAGGCATTGCGATGATAAAGGCGAAGAATTAACATTATATGTTAATGCAATGGAGGAATGATAATGGAAAAGAAAACTGCTCGGCTCACTTTGCTCATAGATCCACAAAAGAAACAGGCTTTTGAGCAATTATGCGCTTCACAGGATCTAACGCCTTCCCAAGTAGTGTGACAAATGATTCGGGATTATCTGAATAAGCATGGAGTGGATTACCAAGCACAAATAACTGAAAGTGAGGGAAACAAGTCCAGCTGATCTCAGCACTGTCTCAGACATGGTCAAAGGGCTTAGTGACGTTTTTCATAGAATTAGTCATATCCGGCGAGTGGCGGCCTTAAAGCGCTAAGATTGATTCTGCAATAATCATAGCTCGCAGAATACACCGCACCATAACTCTCAAATTGTAGCGATGAGAAAATTACAGACTTTATGCTTTGAGCTTTTTGTCAAAAACATAATTAATTGATGCTGATATTGAAACCCCGGGAGCATGGTCGTCGAGGTGCCATCATAGGCAAACCGAACACACCCCTTACTTGAGATGGAAACATGCAACCTCCACGAGTCTGTCATTAGTGTTGGCCATCCGGTGGGTGGCCCCAGTCATCAAGCGATGTCTAGCCGAGGATAGCGCTGCAAGAGGTAGAAGCGATGAAGAGTGAAGCCGCTACGTTCGCCTAGCAGCAGGGCGTTGCGGAAGTTCGGGTCGGCGACAATGCCTGTACCCAGCCGGTCCGCTTGTTTGTGGAAGTGACTGCCGCTCTCATAGGAGAGGTGGCGACCGTCCTCGTGTTCATGGGTATGTCCGTGGCCCTTCTGAACATTCTCATGCAGGGAAATCGAACAGGTAGAAAAATTCTCATTACAGTGATTAGCGGGCTTAAACAGGGCTTGGAAGCCATAAGTTCTACTATAAAAGCGAGTTTCAAGGCCGTTTCGAGGCCAAAGGTCAGAGTTTCTGTACAATTTTGTGTTACACGCTTGATAGCTTCATCAATACTAATCCTGAAACGATGAGGATTACGGCCATGATTCTCGCCGCATTAACCGGTTCAGCCAAAAATGTAATTCCGACCAGAAAAGCGCCTACAGCCCCTATACCCGTCCAGATTGTGTAGGCAGTTCCGAGTGGAATAGTTCGCATGGCGACGGCTAACAGCCAGAAGCTGGCCACCATTGCAGAAATCGTGATGAGTGATGGTATGAGCCGGCTGAATCCATGAGATTGCTTCATTGTGTAAGCCCACACAATTTCAAGGACACCGGCAACGAGAAGATAAATCCAAGGCATTGACTCTCCGAAACATAATGAGGCCAGGTCGTCCTCCTTATAAAAGAAGATCAAATAATCTGCGAGGGAAGGCAGATCAACCATGTTATCCGTTGGGGCGAATGTTTGTGGTCTAGATTGAAAGAATGGCGATTATGGAGACGTCGGTAACATGACTCTTGTGCCAGCGCACTGCTGGGCTGCCCTGAGCCCTCCAGAGTTGCACAGGCTATAGTGCCGCCCTCAAGAGAGCGACTCACGCCGGAAAAATATTCCGTCAACGATCTCAACGCGACGTGCTTCCGACCGTCTCAACCAGATGATCCAGGGTTGTTTGAGTTTGAGGTGCGGGACTACCTCGAATGCCGCAACCGTTGGAGACGCACTTGGTCTGTTGCCCCATCCAACCATCAGCGGCGCTTGGCGACCGCATCGGCCAAGACACACAACAGCTCGAACATCAGCGTCGCCCCTGTCAGGGCGGTGATGCCCGAGGCGTCGAATGGCGGCGACACTTCCATGACGTCGGCACCCACCAGGTTGAGGCCGCGCAGGCCGCGAATCATTTGCTGGGCTTCCCGCGTCGTGAAACCGCCGACCTCGGGCGTACCAGTGCCGGGGGCATAGACCGGGTCCAGGGCGTCGACGTCGAACGTGACGTAAGTCGGCGTCTTTCCCACCACGCGGGCAATTTCCGCGTTCACCTTCTCCGGGCCCAGATCGAAATACTCCTCGATCTCGATGATGCGAATGCCTTGCTCGAAGGCCCAGTCAAGGTCGCTCGCGTCATATAAGGAGCCGCGAATACCGATCTGGATGATGCGTTTGGGATCGAGGATACCCTCCTCGATGGCGCGACGGAAGGGCGTGCCATGGGTGTAGGGATTATCGCCGAAATAGCTGTCGTTGGTATCGGAATGCGAATCGAACTGGACCAGCGCCATCGGCTCATCGCGGGCGATACCGCGCAGGATCGGCAGGGTACCGAGATGGTCGCCTCCGGCGGTCAATGGCACTGTCCCGGCACGATGCACCTGTCGATAGAACTCGCTGGTCCGTTCGAGCGTATCGCGAATATCGATCGGGTTGACCGGCGCGTCACCCAAGTCGGCGATACGGCACAGGTCGTAGGGCGCGATGCGACTCGCCTGATGCACCAGCCGCATCATGGTCGAATTGTTGCGGATCTCGCGCGGTCCGTGGCGCTGGCCGACGCGATTCGTCGAGCCGCTGTCCCAGGGCAGACCGATCAGCGCAATGTCGACCTCGGCCGGATCCTCGATTTGCGGCAATCGCATGAAGGTGGAACGTCCGGCGAAGCGTGGCACCTCGCTACCGCTCAGAGGCCGGAAAAAAGACGTATCGTGAGCCATCGTAAGTTTCCTTTATGGATGTTGATATAGGGAGATAGAGATTAAAAAGACGCTAGTATAGTGTCATGTCATAACGCTGCCGCCGTTGACGCCATAGGTCTGACCGGTAATGAAGGTGGCCTGTGGTCCCGCCAGGAAGGTGACCATGTTGGCGATCTCCTCGGGACGGCCAATGCGTGCCAGCGGGATGTCGCTTTCCTTCTGGCGTTGCGTCTCGCTCATCACCTCGGCGCCGAGCATGTCGGTGTCGACGGGGCCGGGCGCAACGGCATTGACGAGAATTCGCGGTGCAAACTCCAGGGCCCAGGCGCGTGTCATGGCGCCGGTCCCCGCCTTGGAGGCGCAATACGCGGTATTGCGCTCGCGGCCCAGGTACCCCAGGTCGGAGGCGATATTGATCACGCGCCCCCTCCCATGCTGCACCATATGGCGGATCGCTTCGCGGCCCACCACGAAGGTGCCGCGCAGGTTCACCGCGATAACCGCGTCGAAGGCCTCGACGGTGGTATCCAGCAAGCCAGCCTCATGCAGAACGCCGGCGTTGTTGACGACGACGTCCAGGCCACCGAGACCCTCGATCGCATGATTGACCATCTCGATGGCCTCGGCCTCCACCGAGACATCCGCCTCGATCGAGAAGGCTCCGGCATCATGCGACTGCACAGCAGCTAAGGTGACCGCGGCCGCGGCGTCATCTCCATGATGACCAAAGGCCACTGTCGCGCCTGTCGATGCCAGCGCGATGGCGGTAGCACGGCCGATACCCCGCGACCCGCCGGTAACCAGTACGCGTACCCCTGCAAGCGTATCGTTCATGCCATCACCTCCCCGCGATCAATCGGGATCGCCTGGCCTGTTACATTGGCGGCGGCCTCAGAGGCGAGATACAGGTACAGGCCCGCCACATCGTCAGGCTCCATCAAGCCTTCCAGCGACTGGTCGGCAGCAATCGAATCGACCAGTGTGTCCTCACTGACCCCCTGCTCCTGGGCCATCACCGCCAGAGAGCGAAGCGAGGCTTCGGTGCGCACCCAGCCCGGGCAGACGGCATTGACGCGGATCGAGCGTGGCCCGAGTTCTCGAGACAGGGTGCGCGAGAGGCCTATCAACGCATGCTTGGAAGCCACATAGGCGGCAAAACCGGGAACGGCGGTGCGACCCCAGATCGAGGAGGTGATGAGAATTCGTCCGCCGGCGCGCATATTCGGCAGCGCTGCCCGCGTCACCCACCAGGTGCCCATGACGTTGACGTCGATGATGTGTGCGAATGCATCGTCGATAGCGCCATGGTCGTCTTCGACCGGCGTTGGCAGTTCCACCCCGGCATTGTTGACCAGCACATCGAGCCGACCGATACCCTCTAAAGCGCCTCTGACGGCACGACGATCCGTGATATCACAGCGCTGTGCCCAGACGTCACTCCCAGTTTCCACCGCAATCTCCCGTGCCGCCTGTTCGATCCCGGCATCCTCGGCAAGCACACAGACACGAGCGCCGGCAGTCGCGAAAGCCTTCGCCACGGCAAACCCGATACCGCGACTGCCGCCTGTGACGAGCACCGTCTGGCCATTGAAATCAAAGGAAATCGTCATCGTCCCCTCCCGATGAGCTCGCGTCGCACGGCAGTCGTCATATCGCGGCGATATTGCTCCACCATGATGGCACCTTTCTCGGGGCTAGCCAGTGCGGCCGAGGTGAGAGCACCCGATGCCGGGACCCACTCCTGACGTGACGGCCAGACATCATAGGGCGGCGCCTCCATGGGCGCGTTATCGGGAATTCGGTCAGTCCGCACCAGCTCGGGATAAAAATGCATCATCAGCGACGTTTCGAGCACCGCGGCATGTTCCAGTTCTATCCCGGGAAAACCATCCGGAAAAACTACGTCAAGGGTATCTCGGGTCAAGAACTCCCAATGCTGCAGACACATGACCCGCAGGCCGGTGTCACCGACCTCGCGCATTGCCAGATCGATTCCTTCGTTGAGGAACCAGAGGTTCTCGAAATGACCGTCGATGACACAGATACGACGTACGCCATGACGCGCCAGTTCACGAATCACATCGCGGACTACGGCAATCAATGTGGCTCCATCTAACCCGGTGCTGCCGGGAAAGGAAGGGCCGCCCCCGGTGCGCGGCATCGACTTATAGCCATAATTGATCGGCGGGGCGACGATACCGTTGATCTCGTGCGCCACCATCGCGGCAATGGCTGTTGGCAACAGGTGGTCCACGCCCATGGGAAGGTGAGGCCCATGTTGTTCCAGCATGCCGGTCGGTAGAAACACCACCGGCCCGTCCTCGAGGCACGCGCCGAATTCGGGCCACGTCATCTCTGCCATAAAAACTGTCGATTGCGTCATCGGGTCTCTCTCGTAATCATGTTCACTGCTGCCACACACTGTCATGGTGTGGTCTCGTCGCTACCCTGTTCCCGCATCAGCTGCAGGATATGGCGCTCTAGGTCACTGTATCCGGGCAGTCCTATCAGCTCCTCTTTCTGACCGATCCGGCGTCCCTGCTTGAACGAAGGAATGATCTCTTCGTGAACCCGACCCGGGTGGCGCGACATGAACTCGATCCGGTCGGCCAGGAAGATGGCTTCCTCGATATCATGGGTCACCACCAGCACTGTGGTGTTGGCGGCCTCGACGATGCCCATCATCAATTCCTGCATCTGCCAGCGCGTCTGCGCATCAAGTGCACCGAACGGCTCATCCATCAATAGGATCGACGGAGCGTTGGCAAGCGTGCGGGCGATCGCCACACGCTGTTTCATGCCGCCGGAAAGATGTCGTGGATATGTCCCGGCGAAACGACTCAGTCCCACCAGTTCGATGAAGTGCTCAGCCCGCTCACGTCGCTCTTGCTTGGGAACATGGTTCAAGCGCATGCCGTATTCGACATTCTGCTGAACGGTCAGCCAGTCGAAGGAAGTGTAGGCCTGGAACACCATTCCTCGCTCCTGTCCCGGACCGACGATCGGTTCGCCATCGAGCGTCAGCTCTCCCGTAGTCGGTTGTTCCAGCCCCGCCACCATGCGCAGCACCGTGGACTTGCCACAGCCCGAAGGCCCCAGCAGTACACAGACTTCATTTTCACGAGTATCGAAGTTGACATTGGCAATCGCCTCAATGGTCTCTCCATGTGGGAGATGAAACGACTTGCCGACCTCATTCAGCCGAAGCTTGGGGGCCTCAGCGACATCGCGTGAAGGGCCGGCTGCCGACGGCATATCATCATTCATTGGCCGGTTCATCAGTCGCCCTCCTGACCGAGATAGGGAAAGAGCACGCGCTGACTCCACCGGAACAATAGGTCAAATGACAGACCGAGCACGCCGATGATCAGAATACCGGCCATGATCTCGTCGGTATTTAGGAAGCGACGCGCCCGCATCATCATGGCGCCGATACCGGTTGTCGAGGCAATGATCTCGGCGATCACCAGGTAGGTCCACGCGATCGCCAGCATTTGTCTCATCGACGTCAGAACATTTGGCAGCACTGCCGGTACGACGACCGTCCAGAGAATTTGCCACCGCTTACCGCCAAGTGTCATGGCGGTTTCGATAAGCTCTGTGCGTACCTGGCTCGTATGGTCCATGATCAAGGTGGTCAGAAAGAAAATGACCCCAAGGAACAACAGCGCTAGTTTGGGCAATTCGCCCGTACCGAACCACATCAGCAGGATGGGAATGAAGGCGGGAGCCGGCAAATAGCGCCATGCCGACACGAATGGGTTGAACAGCGCCTCCACCGTCTTGAACGATCCCATCAGGATGCCGAGAGGAATCGCAATAATGCAGGCCACCAGAAAACTTCCGACGATGCGCGCAATACTGATGCCGACATCGCCCAGGAAACTGCGCTCGGCGAACAGCTCATAGAGGGTGGCGACCACGTCGACCGGCGAAGGCACCAGCAACGCATTGACCCACCCGCGGGACACCGCCGTTTCCCACAGCCCGAAAAACACGATCCATACCAGGGCGCCCAACACGAGACGCCATCCTCGCGGCACTGGCGTCAGGAACTCAAACCAGCGTGATCGGTAGGCACGTTGTCTGGACGCATCCGCCATTCTTATTCTCCGTCAGTAAGAGGTTTTCGTTTAGAAGACCGAGTTGAACCATGCCAAGGGACACACTGCCAGAGACGACATGTCCCATTCGGCATCAACGCGCCGACATGGACTGGCGATAACCGCTTTCGACCAGGTCAGCGGTCAAGCTGCAATCGACGCCCTTTGCAGCATCGTGCACCTCATCCATCAAACCCAGCGTTACCCACCACTCGTTGGTTCGCTCGACACTCTGCACCATGGAACCATTCTCGATGCCATGCGGTGGTTCGCCGTCAAGCACCCCGCAGATCCGCGCTGTTTCATCAAAATCAAGCATGTAGAGGCCATCGTCGAGGTATTTACCATTGGTTCCCACCACCGACTCGATATCGGCCACCGGCCACTGGAGGTAATCCGAAAACAGCTGATTTACTTCTTCGGTATTGTCATGCCAGTACTGCAAGGCATCGAAGCGAGCACGGATCATGTCCATGGCCGCTTGTCGCTGTTCACTGATGAACGTCTTGTTCATGTACATCGCATCCATGAAGATGCCGGTGTCGAGGTAGTAGGGTTCGGCGGTATTCGCCGCGATTTCAGCAGTATCGAGATTTTCCAGAACGCGCGTGACCCATGGTTCATACATGTAAGCCGCTGCCAGATCGCCCGACATGACCGGCCCCACGGCTTCGTCGGCATTCAGGTTCACCCATTCGACGTCATTCGGGCTAAGGCCTTCTCGATCGAGCCACATACCCATTAATATTTCGCCGATGTAAGCTTGCGGTGCCCCGACCTTCTTTCCTTGCAGCTCTTCTGCGCTCATGTCATCGGCGATCAGTACCTTGTCGACGCCGTAGGAAATGTTGAGGTGAGATACCAATACCGTGTCTATGCCGCGCTCGATGGCGAAAGGGGTGTATTCGGCAGTACTGAGGTAGACGTCGATCTGGCCCACGGCAAGCGCCGCATGGCCACCAAGAGGGTCTTCGAAGATCGTCAGGTTGAGGTCATAATCGTCGGCGAGGTCTTTCTGCCGTGCAACCTCCAGAAACGAAAAACCTGGCCATGACACATTGAGGCCGATATTGATCGTGTCATTGTCCTGAGCGGCAGCGACGCTTGGCAACATCACGGCGGAAGCACATAGCAGGGTGGCGATAGCAGTTGTTTTTCTTGGAAAAAGAACGTTGCTCATATTATTGTCCTCGGTATGACAAGACGTTTGATCACGATAGCAATGGCCATTCGATCCTGGCGGAATGCCGGTTGCTACCCGACGGGTAATCTCTTGATTGAAATTGAGCATATCCCGTAGGGGTTGATCGAACCATTACCGAATCAAAAACCAAGGTTTTAATCAGTCAAAAGTATTCTTATCGCTTCATTTAAGTGCATTTTTTCAGTTTTTGCTGTTATTTGGTGCGATTTCAACAAAGCAAGCTAGACCTTGCCAAGGCAACCAAAACAGACTAGTTTTTAACTTTTGTTTGGTTCATTTTAAATGTTTAACGATAGCTAACGGCTCACATGACGGCTCGACACTCAAACGTTCCGAACCTCACTGACTTCGATCTCAAGCTTCTGCGTGTCTTTCATGCTGTGGTTCAGGCTCAGGGACTTGCACCGGCCCAGCAGGTGTTGGGGTTATCGCTGTCAACGATTAGCATCCAGCTCAAACAACTTGAGGAACGCCTTGGCTTCACCCTTTGTGAGCGCGGGAGAAAAGGGTTCGCGTTAACGGAAGAAGGTGAGCGAATTCACCAGAGCTTGACACCCCTATTCGACTCGGTCGCCGGCTTTCGCGACGTGGTGGCCGAGGTTCGCGGCAACCTGACCGGCGATTTACATTTCGGCGTCGTTGACGCGCTAGCAACGAATCAGGCGGCACCGTTGCCCAAGGGCTTCCAGAATTTTACCGAGCTCGCGCCCGAGGTTCATCTTAACGTGGATATCTCATCACCGGAGGAGCTCATCCAGGGGCTGGTCGACGGGCGCTATCACTGCATCCTGACCCCCGTCGAGCCCACACATGACTCTGTCGACAGCGTGCCGGTGTTCAAGGAGCGCCAACAACTCTATTGCGGCGCTGAACACCCGCTATTCAATGAAACCGACCCGACTCGTATCTTGGACGCCCTGAAGCGGACGACATTGACGGACAAGAGCTATGCCTCCCTGCCCTCCATCAACAATCCACGCTTCACCGCTGAAGGCCCTACTGTCTCGCACATGGAAAGCAATGCCCTGCTCATCCTCAGTGGGCGCTACATTGGTTACCTGCCGAAACACTATGCCGATCACTGGGTCAACGCTGACCTGATGCGTGTACTCCTTCCCGACACACCGAGCTACGAAAGCCAGTTCTACCTGTGTACCAGCAAGCATCATAGCTCCCGCTCAGCCGATGTCTTTCGTCAATGTATGGTCGACGTGCTGCTGACAGAATTAAGCTGCTCTTCTTGATCTAACCATCTCGGTCGAATCATCTGAAGTGGTCCACTTCAGATGACGAGACGCCCTACGGGGAGATCGAGTTAGACCTCGCTCTGGGTGACAAGAGCCACTTCAGGAGGCCGCAAAGAGCCAGAGTCAAAAACGCGCTGACGTCGATCTAATCCTCAATTTAGGGGCTTATCTCTGGTGTCGACACTCTACGCCTTCACCAGGCGCTTGAGCTCCTCATGGTAGTCTTCCAACACCCGTTTTGGTTGGGGGGTGATGGCGCTGTAATGAGTGAGATAGAGCCAGCGCTCAAGGTTTAAGAGCTGCATCTGGCCGTCTCACACCCATCTCTCGGCAAGGTCAAGCTGATGGCGGATCAGTTGGCAACCAATAGCTGCAACAGCATCAAGCCACCTTCGCAGGATCCCATCCGCACGCAATCTGCTCAAATGCCTCCAGGTGTACAAGGACGACGTGCTGTGTTTTCTCGAAGACCCCACCGCGCCCTTCACCAACAACCAGGGAGAGCGTGATCTGCGTATGACCAAGGTCCAGTAGTAGATCTTGAGCTGTTTCCGCTCCTGGGAAGGTGCTGAGATTTTCTGTCGGATGCGCATTTTCCTCTCGACGGCGGTCAAGCAGTGCCTGTCGGCCCACACGGCACTGGAACAGTTGTTTGCTGGTGAGGTGTCTGCGTTTATGCGACAGGATGAGATAAGTCAGGCAGCGTGAGCTAAACAGCTACAAGATTTTAAACCCGTATTGTGGTTGCGATAAGAGAAGTGAAGTTACGTATAGAATAGCTAACGTGAACAATAGGAGAAGATGATTTTATAAACATTTGTATTGGTCCATCCTGAATAAAATGACTTACAGCGATGGAGCCAAATACCATGTTGGACATAGGCAACGGAACAACACACCCAGTATCTAAAAAGCCTCTCGAAGAAGAAGCACCGTTAGAGAGTATCCTTAACCAACACTACTGGATGCCGTTTAGCGCCAACCGCGATTTCCACGCCAACCCGCGTGTTATCGTTGGGGCAGAGGGGCGTTATTACATTGATGATCAGGGGCGAAAGCTGTTCGATTCGCTCTCTGGCCTATGGACTTGCGGTGCGGGCCACAACCGTGAAGAAATCCAAAAAGCGGTAGCCGCGCAACTAGGCACGCTCGATTTTGCCCCAGGCTTTCAGATGGCCCACCCGCTGGCGTTTAAGCTGGCGGAAAAGGTTGCGAGCCTGACGCCAGTCGGGCTGGATCACGTCTTTTTCACCAACTCCGGTTCAGAAGCCGCTGATACCTCGGTTAAGATGGCCAAGGCCTACTGGCGGCTAAAGGGTAAGCCCGAGAAAACCCGCATGATTGGCCGCGCCAAGGGTTATCACGGCGTCAATATTGGTGGCACCAGCCTAGGCGGTATTGGTGGCAACCGTAAACACTACGGCCAGTTGATGGATGTTACTCATCTACCTCACACACTGCAGGCGGGCCACGCCTTTACCCGTGGCCAAGCCCAAACGGGTGCTGAGCTTGCCGATGCGCTGCTGGATCAAATCGCACTTCACGATGCCTCGACCATTGCCGCCGTGATTGTCGAGCCCATGTCGGGCTCTGGGGGCGTGATTGTGCCGCCGAAAGGGTATTTGGATCGGCTGCGCGAAATCTGTACCGCCCACGACATTCTGCTGATTTTTGATGAAGTGATTACCGCCTTTGGGCGCAGCGGAGCCACCACCGGAGCCGAAGCGTTTGGCGTTACTCCGGACATCATGAACGTGGCAAAACAGTTGACCAATGGTGCCGTGCCGATGGGGGCAGTGATTGCTTCCAGCGAGATTTTCGACACATTTATGCACGTAGGCGGTGCCCAGCATGCCATTGAGTTTCCCCACGGCTATACCTACAGCGCCCACCCCGTGGCCTGTGCCGCGGGGATTGCCGCGCTTGAAATAATGGAGCGGGAAAATTTCCCCGCCCAGGTTAGCGCTATCACACCCACCTTTGAGCAGAAGCTGCACGCCTTGAAAGGCCACAGCCATATTGTGGATATACGCAACTACGGCTTAGCCGGAGCGGTTCAGCTGGCCCCGCGCAACGGAGACCCGACGATTCGCCCGCGGGATGCGCACATGGCGCTCTGGGAGGCTGGTTTCTATGTGCGCTATGGCGGCGACACGCTGCAGTTTGGCCCCCCGTTTGGCACCACCGAGGCCGAACTAGAGCGGTTGTTCGACGCAGTGGCCACCACCTTGGATTCATTAGCATAAGACTCGTTAGCCTAACGTTCGCGGCTATCATTTACTGATCTACCCTTTAGAGAGTGTCAACATGAGCATTGTTTCCCACCTGATTAACGGTGAGCTAGTAAAGAGCCAGCGCACGCTGGACGTGACCAATCCTTCCACGGGTAAGATAGTTCGCCACGTGGCAGATGCCAGTGAGGCGGATGTCGAGCGTGCCATGGCCGCCGCTCAGGCAGCCTTTCCCGCCTGGCGCGATACGCCACCTGCCAAGCGTGCCCAGGTGATGTACCGCTTTAAGCAGTTGCTGGAAGAGCACGCCGACCGCTTAGTGCAATTGGTTAGCGAAGAACACGGCAAAACCCCCGAAGACGCCATGGGCGAGCTTAAGCGCGGGATTGAAAACGTTGAGTACGCCTGCGGCGTGCCAGAACTATTAAAGGGTGAGTATTCCCACAACGTTGGGCCGGGTATTGATGCGTGGTCTAACTTTCAGCCGTTAGGCGTGGTGGCGGGCATTACCCCATTTAACTTCCCCGCCATGGTACCGCTGTGGATGTACCCCATGGCGATCGCCTGCGGCAACACCTTTATCCTCAAACCCTCGGAAAAAGACCCGTCGGCTACCATGGCCGTTGCCGAACTGCTGCAAGAAGCGGGGCTGCCTAAAGGGGTTATGAATGTGGTACACGGCGGTCGCGAAGCGGTGGAAACACTGCTGGATGCTAAAGCTGTCAAAGCCATTTCGTTTGTGGGCTCTACGCCGGTGGCAGAAGCGATTTACGCACGCGGCTCCGCGGCGGGTAAGCGTGTTCAGGCCTTGGGCGGGGCGAAGAACCACGCCGTGGTACTGCCGGACGCCGACATAGAGAACGCTGCCAATACGCTAATGGGTGCCGCGTACGGTAGTTGCGGCGAGCGCTGCATGGCGATCTCGGTGGCGGTATGTGTCGGTGATGAAACCGCTGACCGCTTAGTTGAAACGCTGCTACCGAAAATTGCGGAGCTTAAGGTGGGGCCCGGTACCGAAAAAGGTTTGGACATGGGGCCGTTGGTGACGGCAGAACACCGTGACAAGGTGCTCGGGTTCATCGAAGATGGCGTAAACGCAGGCGCTAAGCTGGTTGCTGATGGCCGCAGTTTAACAGTGGCGGGCCATGAGGAAGGCTACTTTGTGGGTGGTTGCTTGTTCGATAACGTCACCGCCGAGATGCGCATCTACCAGGAAGAGATCTTTGGCCCGGTGCTCTGCGTGGTGCGGGTGGGCAGCCTGGATGATGCGATGCAGCTGATTAACGACCACGAGTATGGTAATGGCACCTGCCTGTTTACCCGTGATGGCGAAGCCGCTCGCCGCTTCACAGATGGTATCGAGGTTGGCATGGTGGGGGTGAACGTACCGCTGCCCGTACCGGTGGCCTATCACAGCTTTGGCGGCTGGAAACGGTCGCTGTTTGGCGACCTGCACGCTTATGGTCCTGACTCGGTACGTTTCTATACGCGCCGCAAAGCGGTTTCCCAACGCTGGCCTTCGGTTAGTGAAGCCACGAAGGCAGAGTTTTCATTTCCTACTAATCAGCGTTGACGCCGTGCGCTAACTGCGCCATCTTCTCTGCACCATCGCTTTACGGTGGTGCATTTTTTTGTGCGTAATTTTCAGCAGCAGTCAGGGTCGTGAAGGAATAGCAGCGTGGCGAGAACTCAGGACGAAATTCGGCAAACGAATGAAAAAAAAATCCTTCAGGCTGCCGAGCAGTTGTTCGCCGAAAAGGGTTATGCCGGTGCCTCAATGGGGGAAATTGCTCAACTTGCGAAGTTACCTAAGTCTAACGTGCATTATTACTTTTCAACGAAAAAAGTGCTTTACAAAGAGGTCTTGCTACAACTTTTAGAGGTATGGAAGCAAGATGCACTATGCTTTGAATTTTACGACGACCCCCGGGTAGTGCTCTCTACCTATATTCGCTCCAAAATGATGCACTCTCGTTATCGCGCCTCAGGCTCAAAAGTATGGGCTACCGAGGTAATGCAGGGCGCACCGATACTCAAAAATCAATTACGCGATAATCTTTACGAGTGGACTAAGCTGAAAGAGTCGAAAATTCACGAATGGGTGGATTCCGGGCAGATCAATTCCGTCGAGCCTTCCTACCTGCTCTATATGATCTGGGCCTCGACCCAACATTATGCCGATTTTGACTATCAAATTTCGCTGCTTAACGACGATAAGCCCCTCGACGATATTCAGTTTGAGAAAGCCGTGCAGTCAGTGACAGCCGTGATTTTACGAGGCATTGGGCTGACAGCTTAGTACTTGCACCGGGTGTGCTAGATTCGGCATGGCGCAAGTTGAAAACGTGTCAGTGTGTGAAGCATGGCAACCAGTGAATAAAGCGCTGTGGCGTTACCCACTGGTGCAAGGTAGGAGATGTTTTTAACTTGCCGCGCGGAAAGGGTTGCGCGGGTCGTTATCCCAGGCCAGGAAGGGTTGGCCGGTTTCCTGGGGCACCATGGTGATACAGTTCTCCACCGGGCAGGTGATCTGGCAGAGGTTGCAGCCTACGCACTCCTCTTCAATCACCTCGTAACGGCGTGCGCCGTCCTGCTCGGTGAGCTTGGCAATTGACTGGTGGGAGGTGTCCTCGCAGGCGATATAGCAGCGACCGCACTCGATACACAGGTCCTGGTCGATCTTCGCGATGGTTTTGAAGTTAATATCCAGATGTTTCCAGTCGGTGGTTTGCGGTATCGCTTTACGCGAGAACGCTTCAATCGAGTCGTAGCCCTTTTCCGCCATCCAGCGGGAGAGGCCGTCCTTCATTTCTTCCACGATTCTGAAGCCGTTAAGCATGGCCGCCGTACACACCTGCACGCTGCCCGCGCCGAGGGCGATAAATTCCGCCGCATCCCGCCAAGTGGAAATGCCGCCGATGCCGGAAATAGGCAGCGTGGGCGTTGCTGGGTCGCGGGCGATTTCCGCCACCATGTTCATCGCAATCGGCTTAACAGCGCTGCCGCAGTAGCCGCCGTGAGTGCTCTGGTTGCCCACTGTGGGTTTGGCGACCATGTTATCAAGATCAATACTGGTGATGGAATTGATCGTGTTAATCAGCGACACCGCATCGGCACCGCCCCGCAGCGCCGCTTGGGCACCCACACGAATATCGGTGATATTAGGCGTGAGTTTTACAATCACTGGTTTGGAGTAGTGCTTCTTACACCAGTAGGTGACTTTCTCGATCAGGTCGGGGTTTTGACCTACCGCAGCGCCCATGCCGCGCTCCGGCATGCCGTGGGGGCAGCCTAGGTTAAGCTCAATGCCGTCAGCACCGGTGGCTTCCACTAGCGGCAGAATGTAGGCCCAGGCCTCCTCGTTACAGGGCACCATAATAGAGACGATCAGCGCGCGGTCTGGCCAATCCTTTTTCACTTGCGTGATCTCTTGAAGATTGATCTCCAGCGAGCGGTCGGTAATCAGCTCGATATTATTAAAGCCGATCACCTCGCCATTCTGACCGTAATGGGCGGAGTAGCGCGACGAAACGTTCACCGCCGGCGGCTCTTCGCCGAGGGTTTTCCACACCACGCCGCCCCAGCCCGCTTCATAGGCGCGCACCACGTTGTAGGCCTTATCAGTGGGCGGCGCAGAAGCGAGCCAAAACGGGTTGGGGGCTTTGATGCCGGCAAAATTCACCGAAAGATCAACGCCATTGACGACGCTCTCGCCGCCGCTTTTTTTAAACGGGTTGCCGTTGAAAGCGTCGGTGTTGGATGAACTGGTGTTGAAGGATTTAGTACTCATGCGGCCTCCTGCTTAGCGGTTAGCGCCTGATGAATGGCGTGCGCCGCCAGTTTGCCGTGCTGCACGGCTTGTACGGTAAGATCCTGACCGGGCTTCACGCAGTCGCCGCCGGCATAAACGTTGGGCAGCGAAGTGCGGAACATGTCATCGACGTGGATGCGTTCGCCTTCCCGGACAAGCTCGTTGGCGATGGCATCGCTGAGACTTTCGCCATCAAAGCCTTGGCCGATAGCTTTAAAGATGGCATCAGCGGCAACCTCGAAGGTTTCCCCAGTGGTGGTTAAGCGGCCCGCTTGATCACAGGTCTTGGCAAAGCGCATCCCGGCCACTCGGCCCTGATCATCTAACACAATCTCATCGGGCTGTGCCCAGGTAATCATGCGGACGCCGTTGGCCTTGGCGATCTCTTGTTCATGATCGGTGGCAGACATCGCTTCTACGCCACGGCGGTAAACGAGTGTCACTTCGCTGGCCCCTAAGCGGGTCATTTGTGTGGCCATATCAATCGCGGTATTGCCCGCGCCAATCACGATGCAGCGCTTAGCGACCGCAAGAGTGCCCAAGTCGTCGGCTTGGCGCAGGGTTTTGATGTAGTCCACCGCAGGCATTAGGCCAGGGGCATCTTCCCCGGTGAGCCCCAACGCTCGGCTGGCACCAAGACCCAAGCCTAGGAAGACGCTGTCATACTGCTGGTGCAGGGTGTCGAGGGTGAGATTATCGCCTAAGCGCTGGCCGTACTGGATGTCGATGCCACCGATTTCGAGCAAAAACTCGACTTCCTTGCGGGCGAAGTCATCGGTCATTTTGTAGCGGGCGATGCCGTATTCGTTGAGCCCCCCCGGCTTTTGCTCGGCTTCAAAAATCGTCACTTGATGGCCCAGCATGGCGAGGCGATGCGCGCAGGAGAGCCCGGCAGGCCCTGCGCCTACCACGGCAATATGACGGCCAGTCGTGGCGGCACGCTTAAACGGGTGGCTCTCAAACTGCATATTGTCGGTGGCGTGGCGTTGGAGCAGGCCGATGAGCACCGGCTGGCACTCGGCGTCGTGGTTGCGCACGCAGCTGCGCTCGCAGAGGATTTCAGTAGGGCACACGCGGGCACAGCTGCCGCCAAGAATGTTGGCTTCTAGAATGGTTTCCGCCGCGCCGTTGATGTTGCTTTCGCTGATTTGGCGGATAAAGCGGGGGATGTCGATTTCCGACGGGCACGCCTCAACGCAGGGTGCATCATAGCAGTAGAGGCAGCGCTGACTTTCGATCATCGCTTGGCGTGGTGTCAGCGGTGGGTGCAGGTCGCTAAAGTTACTGTCCAGCGTCGCTGGGTCGTATCTGCCGACCTCTTTTGCGCTGGGTAAATGATCAAGTGAATGGGTCACGGTCGTTTCTCCATTGCTCTGTACTTCAGTGAGGGCGGATTAGCGCGTTACCGCGACGGGCGCGTTGAGCTCATTACGCTTGGCGAGCAGTTCAAACACGCCGGGGTAGGCGGGGCGCTCTAAATAGCGGCCTGCACCGCGCTCGGCGCGTAGGTCGCCGTCGCGCCATACCCATTTCCCTTGACTAATCGTGTGGCGGGCGATCCCGCGAACCGTTTTGCCCTCGAAAATGTTGAAATCGACGTTTTGGTGATGGGTTTTGGCAGAAATCGTCCGTGTACCGTTAGGGTCCCACACTACAATGTCGGCATCCGCCCCCACTTGAATGGCGCCTTTGCGCGGGTAGAGGTTGAAAATTTTGGCCGTGTTAGTGGAGGTGATAGCCACAAACTCCTGGGGCGAGAGCTTGCCGCTGTTCACGCCTTCATCCCAGATCACCGCGAGGCGGTCTTCCACCCCGGCGGTGCCGTTGGGGATCTTGGTGAAGTCATCTTTACCCGCAGCTTTTTGCTCTTCGCAGAAGCAGCAGTGGTCGGTGGCGGTGGTTTGCAAGTTGCCAGATTGCAGGCCGTGCCACAGCGCTTCTTGATGGCCTTTGGGGCGGAAGGGTGGGCTCATCACATGAGCGGCTGCGGTTGCCCAGTCCGGGTGCTGATAAACGCTGTCGTCAATTAATAAGTGACCCGCTAAGCACTCGCCAAACACGGGGTGGCCCTGTTGGCGGGCGTAGGCGATTTCATCCACAGCATCTTTGGTGGAAACGTGTACCAAGTACACCGGTGCGCCGAGTGTGCTGGCAATGCGAATCGCTCGGCTGGCGGCTTCGCCTTCTACCTGGGGCGGACGGGAGAGGGGGTGAGCTTCTGGCCCGGTAATGCCCTGAGCCAGCAGCTTCTGCTGCATGTGATAAACCAGTTCGCCGTTTTCAGCGTGAACCGTGGGCACCGCGCCCAGCTCCAGACAGCGCGAAAAGCTCTCCACCAGGATGTCATCGGTGGCCATAATCGCGCCTTTGTAGGCCATAAAGTGTTTAAAGCTGTTGACGCCATGCTCGCGCACTAGCGTACCCATCTCTTCTTTAACGCTCTCGTCCCACCAGGTAATTGCCACATGGAAAGCGAAATCGGTGGCGGCTTTTTCTGCCCATCCTTGCCATGTTTCAAAGGCTTCTAAGAGTGATTGGCCTGGGCTTGGAATCACAAAATCGATAATGGTGGTGGTGCCACCCGCCATGGCGGCGGCGGTGCCGGTGTAAAAATCCTCACTGGCCACCGCGCCCATAAACGGCATCTGCATGTGAGTATGCGGATCGATACCGCCGGGCATCACCAGCTGGTCGCTGGCATCGACAATCTCGCAATCGGCTGGAACATCTAAATCGGTGCCGATGGCGTGAATTTTACCGTCAACACACAGCACATCGGCGCGGTAGGTATCGGCATGGGTGACGACGGTGCCGCCTTTGATCAATAGGCTCATGGTTTGCTCCTGAGTAGCGTTGACTGAGAGGGCTTATTCGCCGTCGGTGAGACGGGTGTAGGTCTCGGGGCGACGGTCGCGGAAGAACTGCCAGTTGTTGCGTACCTCCCGCACCATGTCTAAGTCGATCTCATGCACCAGCAGCTCGTCTTCAGTTTCGCTTGCCTGAGCTTCGATTTTGCCGCGTGGGTTCACGATGTAACTGGAGCCGTAGAAATCACCGATATTCCACGGTGCTTCGGTTCCCACGCGATTGATTGCGGCGATGAAGCAACCGTTAGCCGCCGCGGAAGCAGGCTGCTCAAGTTCCCATAAATATTGGGAAAGCCCTGCCACTGTCGCGGAAGGGTTGAAAATCACCTCGGCACCGTTGAGCGCCAATGCTCGCCAACCTTCTGGGAAGTGGCGGTCGTAGCAGATATACACACCGATTTTGCCGTAGGCGGTATCAAATACCGGCCAGTTGGATTTGCCCGGTTTAAAGAAGAATTTTTCCCAAAAACCAGCCACTTGAGGGATATGTGTTTTATGGTATTTGCCCAGGTAGCTGCCATCGGCATCAAACACCGCAGCGGTGTTGTAGTAAATGCCGGTTTCGGTCTCTTCATAGATGGGAACGATGATTACCATGCGGTGCTTGGCTGCCAGCTTCTGCATCATCTGGCAGGTCGGGCCTTCCGGTACACTCTCAGCGGCGGCGTACCATTTACCGTCCTGGCTGGGACAAAAGTAGGGTTGATTAAATACTTCCTGAAAGCAAAGCACCTGCACGCCCTGTTCCGCCGCTTTCTCAATCATCGGTAGGTGTGCTTCGTTCATGGCGTCACGAATCGCTACGGGTTCCAAGTCAGTGCTGGTTTTTAGGCCCATTTGAATCAGGCCGATTTTCATCTTTTGCATACAATTTTTCCTCTTATCTTAACGAGACATCAATTTTTAATTGGGTTTGAGCGCCACCTATAAAGCTGACAGATAAGACAGCTTTTATTAAAAATAGCGCTTAACGTTTGAGCTTAGCAAGAGGATAAAGATTATTTTTTGATTGCTTTGCAATGCATTGAATTATAAGAACTTTTATTTCGGTGCCGTTGTTTTTCACTATTTTGGTGACGGCTTGTTTCATTTTGGTGCTTTTATTTTATTCATTTAAATCAATAAGTTAATTAATTAAAAAAGAGGTTTCATTGATTAAAAATGCTTAAAATTGGTGCAAATATTTTTTAATTGAAATTTATTTTGTCGCACTTATCTTTTTTCAGAATTCGATGAGCAGCTATAAAGCCAACTGGAAAATTCCTGTCCTTGAAGACAGCTTTTTTATCAATAAGTTAAGTGTTGATGCCGTAACTTTAGGCATGCTTATTGCTTAGCAATTTCAGTAACCGTGAGATTTTCTGATAAACGCATTGCTGAGGAGGCAAGCATGACCAAAACAACGTCTCAAATGGTAGATCGAGAAGGGCTAGTAGAGCTGGAGGTGGGCGACGATGTTCGCAACAGTGCACGTTTTAATCAGGACATTGCGCCGACCCAAGCGCGCGAACGCACCTGGAGCAAATGGAATATCGCTGCGCTTTGGGTGGGCATGGCAATTTGCGTGCCGACTTATACGTTGGGAGGTGTATTAACCGCTTATTTTGGCCTAAGTGTAGGGGAGGCGCTGTTCGCCATTTTCTTGGCCAACGTCATTGTGCTATTGCCACTGACATTAAATGCTTTTCCTGGCACGAAGTTTGGTATTCCTTTTCCCGTGGTATTGCGCTCGTCGTTTGGTATTTTGGGTTCCAACGTACCGTGTTTGGTGCGCGCGCTGGTAGGCTGCGGATGGTTTGGTATTCAAACCATGTTTGGCGGTCTGGCTATTCATTTGCTGCTTTCAGAACTTATACCGGCGTGGGCCGCACTGGGTGGTGTGGGCGAAGTAATTGGCTTCTTTGTCTTCGGCGCGATGAATCTTTATGTGGTGATTCGTGGTGCAGAGTCGATCAAGTGGTTAGAAACCTTGGCCGCGCCGCTGTTATTGGCGGTGGGTATTGGCTTGATGGTGTGGGCATGGCCCCACACCTCAATGACAGAGCTTCTGGCACAGCCACCATCGCGTCCTGAAGGTGCCTCTGTGTATGGTTATTTTTTTGCTGGTCTCACCGCAATGGTCGGCTTCTGGGCCACTTTGTCGCTTAATATTCCAGATTTTAGCCGCTTTGCCAAAAGCCAGAAGGACCAAATTGTAGGTCAAGTAATTGGTTTGCCGCTGACGATGTTTTTCTTTGCGTCGCTGGGAGTGGTGATGACTGCAGCATCCGAGACCCTCGTCGGGCAAACCGTGGCTGACCCGGTTCGGCTTATTGGTTTTATCGACAATCCATTTTGGGTCGTGCTGGCGATGCTACTGATTATTATCGCCACGATCTCGACCAATACCGCATCGAATATTGTATCGCCGACCAACGACTTTCAGAACATTGCGCCTAAGATAATTAATCAAACTCGCGGCGTACTAATGACCGGAGCCGTAGGGGTGTTGTTAATGGGCTATGACCTACTTCAAAAAGCAGGCTTGATCCCTCCGGGGGTATCGCTTGAACAGATGTATTCCAATTGGCTGCTCGGCTATTCAAGCTTACTCGGCCCAATTGCAGGCATTATGGCGGTAGATTACTTTTTGATAAAAAAGCAGCGTTTGAATCTCTCTAGCCTGTATTTGGATAATCAAGATTATTCCGCTGTGAATAATGCAGGGTTTATTGCCTTTGTTGTACCAGTAGCGCTCACATTACTATCACTCGTAACGGGCACCATGAATTGGTTTTACGATTACGGCTGGTTTACGGGCTCTGCGTTAGGTGCCATCGTGTATTACGTGGCGAGTCAGGTTTTGGCAACTTCGCCTGTGGTAGGGCCAGTAGCAGCGAAAGCGGCTGATGAACAACTACTCTAATCTAAACCGTTGACTGTAACGCCCGGCCTTGCGCCGGGCGTTTCATGACTGCACGAACTTATGCCGTGGCAGCAATGAAGTGTAAAAATGCATCCACTACACGATTGGGACGACGATCATGGCGAGTAATGAGCATAAAAGGAATACGGTAATGATAGTTGTTAACATGTAAAGCTCGCATCTTACCTGCTGCAACCCACTGGGCGGCAACATGTTCGGGCAAAAATCCTATAAAACGCCCGGTAAGAATTAAAAAAGCTATGCCTTCACGGTCTGAAGCAGAAGCCCGTAAATTTAAGTCGGCGTATACTTCACGCACGTTATTCGGCAGGGGGTAGCGAGGTTTAATAGCGGGATAACTTGCAATCTCTGACGCCGTTAAACGCTCATCACTAATAGGGAAAAGAGGATGTCCTGCAGCACAGTATAAGTAGGAAGGCTCATCGTACAAAAGACGTGTTGCCAAGCTAGTTGGCAGGTTAACAGAGGGCACGACGCCAACGTGTAAATGGCCATCCATTACCCCACGTATTACAGCATCCGATGGCTCCATATGAATATTAACGATCACCTCGTGATGAGGCGCTGTTAATTCAGCCAATGCATCAGTGACGTGCATAGCCGGTAAAGAAACTAAATTATCGGTAATACCAATGTTAAGTTCGCCTTTAATAGTGTGATGCAAGGCGTTAACGTCGCTCTTAAACGTCTCCAGCGCCGTAAGTAACGTAAGGCCCGCCTGATAAATTTCTTTACCCTCTTCGGTTAAGCTAAACCCGCCTCTTCCCCGCTGGCAGAGTGAAAAGCCTAATCGTTCCTCAAGGTCCTTCATGTATTGACTAATAGCAGAGCGGCTGATGCCGAGAGTGGTCTCAGCTGCTGTGAAACCGCCACACTCCACTACCGTTTGGAAAATTCGTATCAAACGTATGTCGTAGTCGCTCACCTGGCCAAGTGAAGGCAAGAAAACTCCCTAATTTTTACCTTAATTAAAAGAAATAATACTGTAGCGGTCTTTTGTGGTTTTTCCCACTCTTACTGGTGTAGGTGTTTGACGAGGAGCTCAGCCAAATAATGGCACTATCATCGCCGTGATGAATAAAGCTGGTCCTTGGATAAAACGATTCAACATTTTTTGCCAGTAAAAGCGATGATGGACAGAATAACAATCACCATAAGAAGTAGCTTCATTTCATTCATTACTATCCACTAGGTGTGATTGTTGCCAAAGCCTGGATACGAGCTCTTGAATAAAGGTACGTACTATAAGAGAAGGACGCCGACCTGCACGAGTAACAACACAAAAAGGAGAGGCGATTTCTACTTGATCAGGCAGGAGCGCTTTGAGTTCACCACGTTCAACCCAATGATTTGCATAGTAATGGGGTAAATTTCCAATAAAATGGCCGCTCAATATCATCAACGCCTGGGCCTCCATGTTGGAGGCATTGGCGCCAACCTGAGCATAGGGAAAGCTCTTAAGCTCTTGAAGATTGGCGTAAGGCCTTACCACGAAAGGATGCTGACTCACTTCCTCCGCCGTGAGTTGTTGACTGTCGCGTTTAAATAGCGGATGGCGTTTTGCGCAATAGATGCCATGCATCTCGGTATAGACCTTGCGATTCTGCAACCCTTCCATTTGGGCAGTTTCAGGCAAGATCCCGAGCTGCACCTCCCCGTTGGCTATTTCACCGATCAAACGGTCAGGGCTATTCACATTGATATTCAGTCGTGCCTTGGGGTTTTTGCGTAAAAACTCACCAATGACGCCTTGCAGATCAAGGTCTACATCCATAATCGTGTTATCGACTACACCTAAGCGCAGGGTGCCATAGACAGAACTACGTAGCTCACTCATCTCACTGTCAAAATCATCGACCGAAGCGAGCAGTAATTTTGCGCGCTCATAAACAATGGCGCCACGCTCAGTCAGCTCAAACCCCTGTCTTCCCCGCCGGCATACGGTAAACCCCACGCGTTCTTCAAGTGCTCGAATATGAAAGCTTACCGCGGATTGGCTCATATGGAGCGCTGTCTGCGCACCGGCAAAACCACGATGTTCGGTGACAGCCAGAAATACGGAAACGCTTTTAAGGTCGGCAGCTGAAAGCTTCATCAGAATGCTCTATGTTAGTGCATTTAACATCAATAAAACGGGAGTGAATATCTAAAAATAGCAATTTTATTGTTGCATAACTCCTGTTTAAATCAAAATGATCTGATCTAGCAAACCTTTGCCGTTGATTCGAGTTTCACCACCCCAAGGAGCACCTCCATGCAACACTTCCAGATGATTACAGCTGGCCTTCTGATTGGCGTTAGCTTCGCCTCCACAGCCCATAGCGACTTGCTTGATGACATTCGCTCAGACGGCACCTTTACCGTCGGCACTGAATCGCGTTTTGCCCCATTTGAATATATTGAAGATGGCGAAATTGTCGGCTACTCCGCCGATATCATGGAACTCATCATGCTTGAGCTTGAAGGCGTGGAGCTAGTCCGCATGGATCTTCCCTGGCAAGGTATTTTACCGGGCCTAGAGCGCGAACGTTTTGATTACGTGGTTACTTCGGTTACTGCCACTCCAGAACGCATGGAGCGTTACCACTTAAGCGCACCAATTGCCGATGCCACCATGGCGATTCTTAAACGCAAAGGCGAAGACGATATCAGCTCTCCTGAGGATATCGCGGGAAAAGTTGCCGCTGCACAGGCTGGTTCAGCTCAGTTGGAAGCACTGGAGGCGTTAGCTGCAGAGCTAGAGGAAGCTGGGACGCCTGTTGAGGACATTCGCACTTACACTGGCGTCGATGAAGCCTATGCCGAGTTGGGAACCGGCCGGGTCGATGTCGTCATCAATAGCTTGCCTAACCTTCTGGAAGCTGAGCGTACTCGCCCAGATGTCTTTGAGGTCGTCGGCACGTTTGGTGATCCGGTCTACTTCTCATGGGCGGGCCGTGATGATGAAGAGAGTGCATCGCTTAATGCCTTTATGGACGAGCAAATCCAGCGACTCAATGAAGACGGTACGCTCGCAGAGCTACAGGAAAAATGGTTCGGTTCCCCCATGGATCTACCTAACGAACTTCCTTCCGCTGAATAACCAGCCACTACCGCTCTGAGTGCCTCATGTTTGAGATTCTGCTCAACCACTATCCGGCCCTTGCTGAAGGCTTGATCATCACATTGGTGGTCTCGCTTTCCGCCATCGCATTAGGCTTGGTACTGGGCGTATTGCTGGCTTTCGGATTGATGAGCCGTCATCGCCTATTAGCCTGGCCATGCGGCCTTTATCGAAGCTTTTGGCGAGGTACGCCCATCCTGCTGCAGTTGCTGTTGGTCTACTACCTGCTGCCTGAAGTTGGAATTGAGTTAGCCCCTATTTCTGCCGCAATACTAACGCTCACGTTGAATACTGCGGCTTTTCAATCGGAAATTTTTCGCAGCGGGATCAGCCATATTCCCGCTGGTCAAATTGAAGCGGCCCGTATGGCGGGTATATCGGCCTGGCAAACCCGAAAGCGCATCATCATGCCTCAAGTATTTCGCCTTACGTTGCCACCACTGACGAACGAAATCATCACCATCCTCAAAAACTCATCACTCATCTCGGTTATTGCCGTCACGGAGTTGATGCGGGTTAGCGAGCAAATTGCATCGCGTACGTTTCAGCCACTGGAAACGTACTTGGCGGCTGCGTTGCTTTATCTGGCCGTGAACTTGGTGCTGGCACGCCTCAGCGCTTATTTGGAACGCCGCATGGTTGGCGGTCTCGCCACCGAATAGGGGAGTGCGCTAAATGTTTGATATTGCAATCCTATGGGAAGCGCGTGAGCTTATTCTACAGGGCTTGTGGAACACGGTCTGGATCTGCTTTTTAGGTTGTTTACTGGCCCTTTCTCTAGGCTTGTTGTTGGCCGCACTTAGGCTCGCCAACCCTCAGGTATTCGGCTATCCGGTGGCTTGCTACGTGGAGCTCTGTCGAGGCATTCCGCTGCTGATTCTGCTGTTTTTACTCTATTACGGCGGTCCCAGCATAGGCTTAACCTTAAGCGCGAGTGTCGCTGGTGTTGTCGGCATCGGTCTGTATGGTGCGGGATATTTTGCTGAAATTTATCGCGGTGGCTTCAAGTCGATTCCAAAAGGACACGTGGAAGCGGCGCGAATGCTCGGCATCTCCCCATTTCATGTGTTAACTCGGATCCAGATTCCTCAAATGGCGCGTTTGATTGTTCCGCCAAGCACCAATCAATTAATCATTTTGGTGAAGGAGTCTGCCCTAATATCGATTATCTCGGTCAATGACCTGACGAAAAATGCTACGTCTATTGTCAATGAGACGTTTCATGTCATTGAGCCCTACTTGGCTGTTGCGTTGCTCTACTGGCTGATCATTGAACTGATTGCACGAGGTGGCTATGCACTGGAGAAGCGCTTAGCCAATCGTCAACCACGTCCCATCGAACCACTAGGAGATACCCTCCATGCCAATGGTTGACACCTTAGCGACATCATCGTCTACCCGACAAAAAGCGATTGTCGAGGCACAGGGCATAAGCAAGCAATTTGGCGACCTTGAAGTGCTGACCGATATTGACTTCAGCCTTTCGCCTTCTGAGGTGGTTTGTGTGATTGGGCCTTCTGGCTCTGGCAAATCGACCCTGTTGCGTTGCCTGGCTTTTTTGGAGCCCTATGACCACGGCAGCGTTTACATAGACAGCCAACTGTTGGGCTACGAAGACAGCGGTGGCAAACGAGTCCGCACGAGTGAGAAGCGCGTGGATGAAGTGCGCGCCCCGGTCGGCATGGTGTTTCAGCACTTCCATTTGTGGCCCCATCGCACAGCACTTGAGAACGTGACAGAAGCGTTGCGGCTGGTCAACGGCCTCTCGCGCCGCGAAGCGACCGCGGAAGGCATGGCCATGCTTGAGCAAGTCGGCCTTGCCGATCGCGCTGGGCATTTCCCCGAAAGCCTATCCGGCGGCCAGAAACAGCGAGTCGCCATTGCACGGGCACTCGCAATGAAACCCCGGGTTATGTTTTTCGATGAACCTACTTCCGCTCTCGACCCTGAGTTGATTGGTGAAGTATTGGATGTGATGAATAAGTTGGCTGCCGATGGCATGACCATGGTGGTTGTCACTCACGAAATGGGCTTCGCCGCAAAAGTTGCCGACCGAGTTATCTTTATGGATCAAGGCCGCGTGGTAGAGAGCGGGGCGCCTGACACACTATTCCGTCAGCCCAAAAGCGAACGTCTACAGCAGTTTCTTAATACATGGCGCGAGCGACATATCGATTAACGCAAACGCTTCGGCTATCAACACGAGTTATTCACTATTCACAATGTAAAGGCGATTGCCACCTGGAGAACCCTATGAAGACTGCATCACCCTTTGATCATGCTCGTATTGAGCAACTACCTCACAGCAACACTGAGCCCTGTGGGCACAATCACACGCTAGACACGCCGATCTCTCAAGACGGCACACCAGTGTTGGGCGAGCGTTATGAAGTGGCGGCCCGTGGTGGCCGAGCGGTACGTCTCAAAGCGGGGCAAACCATCCGTATCATCAATACGCATGGAACGCAGGTCTGCGATACCTGGGCGTTCAGCACCCATAATCTCAATGAGTTCATGTCTTGGGAGCACGGTCGTGCCTGGCTGAGTGGATTAATTCCCAAAGTAGGTGACCCGCTGATCAGCAATCGCCGCCGTCCGATCATGACACTCACCGCGGATACCTCACCTGGCATACACGATACTCTAATGGCCGCCTGCGACCTGTTTCGATACATGACATTAGGCGTCGAGGACTACCACGATAATTGCGCTGATAACCTGCGCCTGGCCATGAAAGCGATCGGCATTGATGCGCCAGAAGTTCCGCAACCTTTCAACTTGTGGATGAACATCCCGGTTAATGCGCAGATGAATGTTGACTGGTGCCCGCCGGTTTCTAAGCCAGGTGATTATGTCGAACTACGCGCTGAAATGGACTGTGTCGTGGCCATGTCTTCCTGCCCTCAGGACATCATCCCAATCAATGGGGAAGACTGCGAGCCAGTAGAAGTGCATTTCGAAGTTTACGAATAAGCATAGCCACGGAGATTCCCATGGCGAACTATTCTGCCTCCTCCAACGACCATGCCGTTTGTGATCTGGCCGCTATTGCGGCAGCCGTCAATCCACTGCGTCTGGCCAATGACCTGGCAGCGCTTGCAAAGATCGGTGCTCGCGAAGATGGCGGTGTGGCGCGTTTAGCATTGGACAACCATGACACAAGTGCACGTCTATGGCTTGTCGAACAGGCCAAAGAGCTTGGTGCTGAAGCGAGCGTCGATGCGATTGGTAATGTGTTTCTCGATCTGCCGGGCAGCAACCCGGAGCTAGCCCCTGTTGTGACAGGCAGTCATATTGACAGCCAACCGGCAGGTGGAAAGTACGATGGCTCATTGGGTGTATTAGCCGGCCTTGAAGCGTTTCGCGCGCTTAAAGAGGCTGGCTTTACCCCACGTCACCCTTTATCACTTGTGAGCTGGACCAACGAAGAGGGTGCGCGTTTCTCCCCAGGCACCTCCGGGTCGGCGGTTTTTTGCAATGTGCGAAGCCTTGAAGAAACAAGGCTGATTAAAGATAGCGAGGGTATGACGATGGGGCATGCACTCGATACGTGCTTGGCCGAAATGGACGCCGCCAACGTACCTCGGCGTCCGTTGGCAACGCCCATGCATTCCTTTATAGAGCTGCACATTGAGCAAGGCCCCATCCTTGAGCGCGAGGGTGCTTCTGTGGGTGTCGTAGAGGGCATTCAGGGAGTCAGTTGGTTTGACGTCACCGTGACGGGTAGTGCCAATCATGCGGGCACCACACCGCGGGCTCTTCGTCGCGATGCATTAGAGGGCGCCTGTGCGGTAGCAACCGCGCTACGGGAAGCTGCACGGGATGGCGAAGATCGTGTGCGCTTTACTATCGGCAAATTTGTTGTCAGCCCTGGCTCAGTGAACACTATCCCTGACCGCGTCACCTTCAGTATCGATTTACGACACCCCGAAGCTGCGACGCTCAAAGGGATAGAGACCGCCTTCAATGAGATTACTCAGCAAATCTGGGCAGGTTGCCAAGTGACGCTTACCTCGCTATCGCGCATTGATCCGGTGGATTTCCCTAATACCCTTACTGAGCAAATGGATGCCGCTGCATGTGAACTAGGAATCACGGCGCCTCGCTTGGTATCGGGGGCCTTTCATGATGCCATCCACCTCGCTAACCACTGCCCAACCGCCATGCTGTTTGTGCCTTGTCGCAATGGTCTTAGCCATCACCCGGATGAACATATTGAACTTGGAGACGCTGTCGTAGGCACTCAACTCTTAGCCGCCAGCTTAGCGCGGTTAAGCCGATAAGGAGAGAAGAATGGTCAAAGGTACAAACGGTACTCGCCGTAATGCCGCCACTGGTGAACATTATCTACCGCGGCATGAACCGCGTTACCGAGAGATCGCAAGCTTCCTCCGGGCTCCGCTTGCCGACACGTTGGAAGCTTTGGACATTGCCTTGGTGGGCATTCCTTTTGACGGAGGCGTTAGCAATCGCCCCGGCACTCGACACGGACCGCGTGAAATTCGCAACCTATCGAGCATGATGCGAAGCGCGCATCATGTCACCGGACTAGACCCATTTGCCCAGGCACGTATTGCTGACATTGGCGATGTGAGATTTTCCTCAATCTTCGATCTTAACAAAGTCTCTGATGATATTGCTGCCTATTACGCGGCCATTCGAAAAGCAGGCGTTATCCCACTAAGCGCTGGTGGCGATCATTCAATTACGTTTCCCATTTTACGTGGCTTAGCGGCCGACGGCCCTGTCGGCTTGATCCAAATTGACGCGCACACCGACACCTGGGACGAGTTTCAAGGCTCCAAATTTCACCATGGCGGCCCTTTTCGGCTCGCCTGTGAACAGGGCCTTATCGATCCCAAGCGCACCGTACAGATAGGCATCCGTGGTGCCCAGAACACGACGCAAGGCTGGGACTATTCTCATGAAACCGGCATGCGCGTCATGTTTATGGAAGAAGTGGATGCGATGGGGATAGACGCGGTAATCGCGGAAGCGCGTCGTGTAGTCGGCGACGGGCCTGTGTATTTATCGTTCGATATCGATAGCCTCGACCCTGCGTTCGCCCCTGGCACAGGCACACCTGAGGTCGGTGGTCTTACCAGCCTACAAGCACTTCAGCTCGTCCGTGGTTTCCGGGATTTACCGCTCATAGGTGCTGATGTCGTAGAAGTATCACCACCCTTTGATCCCAGTGGTAACACGGCACTGATTGGCGCCACCTTGATGTACGAGCTGCTTTGCTTGATGGCTGAACGAGTGGAAAACACCAAACCCTAAAAAGCTTCTCTCAGTGACAATAGTCGGATATCAGCGTCCGTCTTTCCTAACAGTATGAGGCGTTAAGCACGTGAAGATCACATCGAAAACCGGGGTCATCTGTACGCCGGATGATCGTGCCACGCTGGCGGGGCAAGCCGTTTTGCAAGAAGGTGGCACGGCAATTGATGCGGCAACGACCGCGGGCGCCGTGTTGTCTGTCGTCTATCCCCATATGTGTGGTATCGGCGGAGATGCGCTTTGGCTACTCAGTGACGGCAAACAGGTTGATACACTGCTGGGACTTGGCCAAGCCGGCCATCATAAGCCCGATGTCGGTGCTATCTCCACGCGTGGGCCGTCGTCAGCGGCGACCACGCCTGGCGCGCTTCGGGGTTGGTCGATAGCCCATGACTGGAGCCGTCATCGCTGGGGCTCGAAAATGACCTTGCCCAACTTGCTAGAACCGGCCATCGCCTTTGCACGTAAAGGCTATGAAGTTTCCGCCAACCAGGCATTTTGGCAGCAGCAACGCCAGGACCTGATCGGTAATCTGCCAGATCTAAACTCTCTGTGCTGTGATCAGAATAAGCAATTACTGCCAGAAGGCGCTACCGTCATTCGATCTGATCTCGCCAATACCCTCGACCATCTGTCGCGGTATGGGCTCGACGATTTCTATGAGGGTGAATTGGCGACTGCCTTCGCAGAGTCTTTTAAGCATCTCGGTAATGGGCTGACACGAGCCGACCTGGCGGCAACTCAGGCCTGGCATAGTGAGCCGCTGAGCATTCGTTACCGAGCCGGGACCTTATACAACTTTCCACCGCCCACCCAAGGCATTTTCACCCTAAGCGCTCTGAACGCCTTAAATCACCTCGATGTGTCAGCCTTTGAAAATGGCGGTGCCGGTTATTTTCATTACTTGGTAGAAGCGATCAAAGCCCAGCTCAAGCATCGTAATCATCAACTCTGCGATCCGTCTAGCGCTAGCCTGAATATTCAGTACTTGTTGAGCGCAAAACGGTCAGCTATGGACTACGCCAATATTGACCCCAAAATAGCGGCACCCTGGTACGAGCAAGGCAAGCCTGCCGATACCGTTTGGCTTGCCGCCACCGATAATGAAGGCCGCACCGCTTGCCTGATGCAGAGTTTATTTCACGACTTCGGTTCAGGCTGCGTCATGGGGGATACCGGCGTGCTATGGCTCAACCGAGCCGCCGGTTTTAACCCTTCACCAAGTCACCCGAACGCTTGGGCACCTAGTAAACGTCCCGCTCACACCTTGAACCCGTCTGCTTATCTCGCGGATAACGGCCAGCAGTTCTACTTCGGCACCCAAGGAGGCGATGGCCAGCCCCAAACCCAAATGGTATTAGCGAGCCAATTAATAGATTACCAAAAGCCAGTGGATCAAGCCTTGTCGGCGCCACGTTTTTTACAGGGCCGCAGTTTTTTTAACAGCAGTGAGTACTTGAAACTTGAGCGGGCTATTCATGCTGACGTTGGCAAAGAACTAATCAGCCACGGTCATCATATCGAGTGGATCCCTGAACTCAGCCCATTAACCGGTTTAGCTGGAGCTATCTCAATAGGGCCCGACGGGTTGATGGAAGCTATGCATGATCCCCGTGGCGAAGGCACGTCACTTTCTCAGTGACGACAATCTTAATTAAACACAACAAACAAAGGGTTAATGATGGTCTCCCAAGAAAAAAACCATCCTATTTTTCCGAGCTAACGGCACATGACTCGCTGTCTCTTTTTCAGAGTGGCAAGTTGTCACCTGTCGAGGTAGTTAAGGCGCCGCGATCGGTCGACTAGAGATGCACGTCGAGTGCCGACTTCACCTCGCCCATGTGCGCCTCGGCGCTGCCGCGCTTGCGGTAGAGCGCCAGGACCTTCTCCGGCGGCCAGTCGAACTTGCCGAGGTTGGTGACCAGGAAAAAGGCATGCAGCAGCAGATCATCGGAGCGTTCCTGTACCACCAGCACCACGCGCCGTGGCGACGGCCAGGAACCGGCTTGGTACTCAAGGTCATAACACCACTCCCGAGGCTTTTCGGGCGGCCGGCCTCGTGGTCGCTTCAGATGCGGTGCCGCCAGCTTCTGCAGGCCCGTGTGGTTGCGCAGCCGGCCCAGGTACTCGATGTCGCGATCTTCCAGGGCCTCCAGCGTGTCGTTGTCGGTGAAACCGGCGTCTATGCGCACTCGAGCCTGGGCCCCGGTACTCTCGTTGAGGCGCCGTACCAGATGCGGAATCCAGGTATCGGCGTTCTCGGCCGGGCTGGCGTTGCCCTCGCGCAGCAGGCAGCCCACCATGTCGCCGGTCTCGGCCAACGAGGCGACCAGCGGCGAGTAGATTCGAGCCCCGTAAAGTCCATGAAACGCCGAGCCGCCCTGGTGGCCATGGACCTTGATCGGCAGGCCGTTGATGTCCAGGGTCAACTGCTCGGGCCGTTCGCTATTCTTCAGCGAGGTCAGGCGCCAGACCACCAGACGCAGCAGACCTTCGTGCACTGCATCGATGTTGTCGTTGCGCCCGAGGCACGTCAGCAGCCGCGACAGCGTGGCTTGAGACGGCCGATCTTGCGCCAGGGGCGTTATCCCACGCGCCTCGCTGCAGGTCAGCTGCCAGAGCGGATCACGCCACTGTTATCGAGGGCTTCACGCAGCAGCAGAGCGCCGCTATCGCTGGTGGTGCGGTGGCCGCTCAGCTCGACACGGACAGAGCCGTTGCACGAGGGCGACCAGGTCGTTAGGGTTTCACCCATGGTAAGTGGTCCTATTGAATCGTGTTCTGCCGGGAACATCTTGATTCTACAAGAGAAAACTACTCGCCATCTTCATTTTCAGCCCTGCCTCATGAATAAGCCAGGTTAAACATAGGATAAATGCATGCTGGGATTGTCGAGCACTACAACGGCGAAGGTATCGGGGTTTTTCTGGGCCACAAACTGGTTAAACGCTTCGATGACCGTTTCGGTGGTCACTGGTTCGGCGGTGGTTTGAGAGAGACCAGTTTCCCAGCTCGACTAAGAAACCTCAGTACATTCAATCTACGGCTGTGTGAGTAGGCAGTTACCTCGCAGGGCTTGCCGATAGGGCGGCACCGACGACGATTGTGAAAATCCCGACTCATCGACGTAATAAAGCTCGTGTGCGCCTTGGTCTTCTCGCTGGTTAAGCGCCTTGAGAAGGCTTTGTGTGTTGCGGAAATCCGTTTCGTTCCGCCGGGCCTTAAGCGAGTGCCGAATGCGCTTGAAGCTATAACGATTTTTTTCAACGCCCGGCGAAGGGTCACTGTGCTGACTGTCTTACCGGTCTCTTCTTGCAAACGTGCCTGCAAGGATCGAATCTGATGGGGCTGCTCGGCGACCAGCTCCTGAAGTCGCTAATGATCGTGCTCATCCAGAACCGGCGTGGGGCTTATCGATGATGAGTCCGTCGAGTCTGGATGCCTCCCACTGTTTGAGCCATCGAGAGACAGCATCGCGGCGAACCTGCAATATCCCACTGATTTGGTCGATGGTATGCCCTTGATCACTCAGCAAAATAGCGTGTACACGCCGCCGTAGGGCACGCTTTTTACCGTAATGGTAGGTCGAGGTCAGCATGTGCTGCTCAGACTCAGTGAGAGGGGCAACAAAGCGGCGCCTAGCCATGGATTTTTCCGTGTCAGTGATCCAATCATAGACACTGCACGAAAACTTCAGATCAAGCACTTATCGTCAGGTCGCTGATCCCGCGACCAGCTGTACTCGCGATCAGTATCTTTATAGCATCAAGATCACCCGAAAACAGTGGAGCCGAGCTGGAACAGGTAGACCCGGTCGCGGCTTTAGAAGCGTTTACGCTGCGCTGTGACATGACCAAAACAGGCATCTTTCGAGACATCAAGCCATTTAAGCTGGTCTAAAACGCCTCCCGCAAATACTGAACAGACGTATCGGAGACCACGCCTTGATGAGTACCAAACGCTATCACCGCTTGCTGAAAGGTGCGGGCAAAATTGTGAGTGAAGCTGCATTAGGTAGGTGGTATGTACTAATCCACCTATTTAATACACTTAAATCTCAATAATTAGAAACACTCTGGATCAATCAGCAATGTGAGTCGCCTTGGGTCACGGGGATTCAGGGCCATACGCCCGCCACGCGTATTTCGTAGCATTATGCTGGGTTGTGAGCGCGTATGGCCGGTATAAACTTCTTCAATTTCTCTCAGATACTGCCTCAAACGCGGCCAATGCCGGTTGGCACCAACATTTGGTCGACGTGTGCCCAACCCTTCAAAGGCGTCATCAAGGACATCTCTCAAGAAGTAGCGTAGCTCAATCTCAGAGATCTCATTGAGGCTTAGTTCAGAAAGCCTTTCAAGCATAATGCTTATCAGAAAATTGGGACTTAAATCATCAATATCGGCCGCTTTAAGTAGAGCCTGAGCGAGACAGTTGGGATCTTCAGGGTGTTGGATATCCCCATATTCGCTGAAGTCTTTAGTGTTTTTTGGGCTGGTAGCTAGCGCATCACTAACTTTTGCAACAGCCTCTTGGAACGCATCTTTGGCTTTTCCTTGCTCGATGTACAGTTCCGTACCGAAGACATCCATCCAGACTTCTTTCAACCGTGATAGAGCATTCCAATAGGCTTGGGCTGCTCCTTTTCCTTTATCATCGAATGCAAAACTCATAAATAAACCTTATAAATTAGTAGTGCGCCGGTAAGTAAATTCGGCATTAAGCGACTTTTCTTGCACACATGAAATGAAGCGATTATTCCGAGAGGCGACTTATTTGAGGCCGTTTACGATGGCTTTTATATCTCATGCTGTTAGTGTGCCTCAAGCGGTTGATTCTGCCATTGCCGACGCATGATCTATTTCAAATCTTAAGATATCTTGCTTTGCTTTCCAGCCACGTGTGGCTCAGCAGCCGATTAACTGATTCCAAGTTGTTCGGCAAAGGCTTATCAAACTACACATGCAGTCATGTGGATGGTATTGTCTTTTGCCAATACTTCAACGACGTATCGGATACCACACCTTGCTGGGTGCCAATCGCTATCACCGCTTGCTTAAACGTGCGGGCAAGCTCTGACTGATGACACAAGGCTAACGACCGAATTATACGGGTGATGCGTAAATGATTATGGCCTCCCGCTTTTAGCCAAATATGGGTTTGTATTGTCAGCGTTGGTTGAGCAACGATGTCGCTCCCATCCCAATCAAGGCCAAAAAAGTCGAGCATTACCTCTAGAGAGCGCTGCTGATGCTGGCGCATAACGTCGCTACCCTCAAAGGCGGCTTGTACCGCTGGGGTTAGCAAGGAGGCAAAGGCGTTAAAACGACCCGCTTCGGGGATAGGAAACAGCCACTGAATATAATCGTGCGTATGTTCCAGCCAAAAGTGCGATAGCGCCCAAATATCGTCAAGGTACCTGCCTTTATGATCGCGGCCTTCGCCACAATAAAACTCTATCAAGCGTTGATCGTTATCCCATTAGGTAGCACGCATCAGTGGTTCCACCGGGGCATATAACGCCATCTCTCGTGCATGTTGTTCGGCGTTCTCATCCTGACGCGCGACAACGCTTTCCAGTGCGCGAAGGTAATAGGGGGGTAAGCCATGCTCACGCGCCCCGGCGAGCACATGTTGCTTGTACCAGGTATATGGACGCAGACCGAGCGCGGTGATGTTGCCGATATATGCCTGCACCTCAAATTGTCGGTCACTTGCTAGATCCGTGACGGTGAGCCACGTCTCGTTATACGCTTCTCCCAGCTCCTCATAGCGATCAAGCGTCGGTTTGTGATGAGACGCCACGTCCCAAATCACACCATACACCGCGGATTGCGCTGAGGCCGGCACAATATCGCATTTGCCTGAACCGTCACCGCCTCGCTGATGAAAGGCCAAGCGGTAGGCGGGCAGAAGAGCGGTGGTCACAAACCGAGCAGGAATACGGGCCGCTAAGCGCTGGGTGGCCATATTAGAGCCGTAAGCAAAATAGAGCATGGGTTCCCTGTGATGTTGCGAAAATAAATAGTCATAACGTTTTTTCCGCATGCGGAAAAATGTCGTCATCTCATGAGGCTAACGCAGGTTGCTTAAGACACGCACGGGTGGCGTAATGTGCGAACATCTGCTCCGCATTGGATTTTATCTTTTCTCGCAATGCGTGGGGCGCGGTTACCTTGATGTTCGACCCTGTTCGTACTGACCAAGAAAGTTTTTGCTAATTATCCGTCATCGTATGTCGAGCAAGAGTGCGAGCCGCTAATCGTAGGGTATAGCATGTAATCTCTCTAATATAGCAATGATCGGTACTCGCGTTTCTTCGACATGCCGAAAACTGTAGTGCCCATTGCTACTGGTCAGAGTCATTTAGGCACAACCTAAGCCACTGGGAGTGATTCATCGCTCCCCCAGTTTGCCCAAGAGCCGTCGTATAGCGATAGCTGATGGTAGCCCGCCAGTTCGGCGGCCAGCAGAAGGATGCAGGCGGTGATACCCGAGCCGCAGGAAAACACCAGTTGGGGTTCACTGCTGGAGTGAAGGGGCGGAGCAAGCGTTACAAAGATTGCCTTCAGCTTGCTAACCGGTTTAAAGCAATGTCCCTCTAGCACCTCGGTAAACGGCAGATTATGAGAATGGGGGATATGACCACTGCGCACCCCAGGGCGGGGTTCAGGCACCTGTGCCAGGAAGCGTGAACGTGCTCGGGCATCAACAACGGTTACCCAGCTATCGTCCAGATGCTGCAAAACATACGTGGAGTTTCGCACCCGGCTGTGATCAAAGTTGGCTACGAAGTTGCCAGGCTTAGCTGTAGTTTCGGTGATGGTAGACACAACCTCGCGCTTTTCGGCTAGCCACTGTGGCAGTCCTCCATCCAGAACAAAAACGTGTTTAACGCCCATTGACCGGAAAATCCACCAGGCCCGAGGAGCCGAATAGATGCCTTGGTTATCGTACAGTACGATCAGGCTTTTGGTCGCAATGCCCAGCCGTTGAGCTTCCTCAGTGACTTGTTCCTCTGTTGGGAAGGCGTGGGTCTGAGAAGATCCGGTGTCACAAAGCACGCCTTCGAGATCGATCTGGCGGCTACCCGGTATCCACATCGGGCGTTCATAAACGATCGGGTCTTTACCAATGATCGTCGCCATGCTCGCATCGATCAGCACTAACCGTTCGTTGTTTAGGTTGTCTTGCAGCCATTGGGTCGTCACAAGGGGGGATGACATGGAGTTCTCCGATGAGGGGCTGACAGCCTATGTTACTCAAACGCTTAGTTGGTTTTGAATAACAACAGACAGCGTGATGAAGCCTTGGAAATTCAGATTGTTAATAACTGATTGAATCGTAATATTACTTTAGTAGCACAAAAGAAATAGCCCAAAGAAAATAGCCCAAAGGGTGTGCGGAATGCGCGGGATGATTAAATGTGGCTGCGTGGCAGCATCACCAATAGGGGGCCGAGTTAATTCCAACTATAGACACCCACACAGCTGTATCATGCCATGCAGCTAGACACTCTTAATTAATTTCTAAAGTTATGAAAATTTAGGTCGTTAAGAATTAATGGCCATCTCGCCTGTGGCGCAACGCTATAGCGTGTTGGTGCTAGCGACCTCAGATCAGACGAACGATCCTACTACTGGGTTCGTCTGAGGCGTGGTGGTAACTCTACTGTAATAAGTAATCATGACGTGCGCCGAAAGGCCATGTTTAAACATGGAGAAAAAAGATGAAATGGATGTATTGGCTATCGCTACTCTTGATAGCCGTGTGCCCGCCAGTGTTAGCTAACCCTGCCCCTTTTGGCATGCCAATCGGTGAACTAAGCATTCAGGAGGCGGAGGTACAGTTCTCTCTCCGGCCTGCAGGTACCAATGAGTACAGCGGGGGAAGAATGTTTACGGCACCAGTCGCGCAGTTCTCCTTCGAAGGGCTTCAGGAGATGACGCTGGTTTTTGATCAAGACGACCAGCTGGTTGCGGTATTGACCACTCTTAATAAACAGCGCTTTGATGCCCTTTTTAACGGGCTATCAGAGCGTTACCGCCTACTCTCCAGTCAGCGCCCCTTCGTGGGCAATAAAATGGCGAACTTTGAAGCGGGTAATACCGAAGTTCATCTGGATGCACCGCATCTTAGCTTTCAGATGACATTAAGCTATCTCGAAAAAGGGTTTCTGAGCAGCTTTCGTGAAAAAAGCTCAAGCGCTGAACGTCGTCAGCAACAACATGAAATGAATCAGCTTTAAAAGAAAAGAGAAACAGAGCATGAACATAAAAAGCAGGGAATGGGTGCGCATACCTTTACTTACTTTGGCACCTTTTGTGCTTTCTGGCTGTTTAAGCAGTTTGCCAGAGATTCCTAGTGTTGGTGTTGGAGTGAAATCACAAGAACCAGAGAGTAGCCAAACTGGCACGGAGGGCAACTTGGATATGGGGCTGGCGGCCCTGTTCCAGGAAAACTATATCGAAGCACGCAGCTTGCTAACACCAGTCGCGGAGGCAGGTGATGCGGAAGCACAATATCACTTAGGAACCATGTTCCAATTTGGGCATGGGGTGGCGCAAGACTACCGCCAGGCGGCTGAATGGTATCGGCGTGCCGCGGAGCAAGGCAACATTTTGGCTCAAACCGAGCTAGGTTCGCTTTACAGTGAAGATCGGCCTGGGCTCGCCCGTGATGACATTCTAGCCGCTGAGTGGACTCAACGTGCAGCCGAGCAAAGTAATCGCATCGCACAGTACAACCTCGGTTTGTTCTATGCAAATGGCCGTGGTGTACCGCAAAACGATACGCTGGCGGTAGAGTGGTACCGTCGTGCGGCAGAGCAGGGAGACCCCAGTGCCCAGCTCAACTTAGGGGCTATGTATGCCAGTGGCCGAGGGGAGCCGCAGAACTATGCGCAAGCCGCCGAGTGGTACACGCTGGCCGCTAATCAGGGCAATCATATTGCACAAAAAAACCTTGGTCTGATGTACCTTAGTGGGGATGGCGTACCAAAAAATGAAGCGCTCGCCTATACCTGGCTCCGCCGATCAGCGGACCAAGGGAATATGACAAGTCTGTTTGAGGTAGGGTTGGCGTATTATTATGGGCGTGGCGTCGATCAAGATAAAGCTACAGCGGCAGAGTGGTTTAAGCGTGCAGCCGCAAAGGGCAGCGACGGAGCCCAATATAACCTGGGGCTTATGTACACCAATGGTGAGGGCGTGCTTCAAGATTACGCTCAGGCAGTGCGCTTCTATCGGTCGGCGGCTGAGCAGGGCAATACTAATGCCCTTAACAATCTGGGGGTTTCGTATAGGGAAGGTAAGGGTGTTCCCCAGAATAGTGTGTTGGCCTACGCGTTGTATAATTTGGCGGCAGCAAGAGGGAATGAATTGGCAGCAGGTAATCGTCGTCAACTGTTGTCTCAAATGACGCCCGCTCAGGTGCAGGAAGGGCAGCGTTTAGCAGCGAGCTGGCGTGAGGGGCAGCCCCTGCCAAGACACACACGGCTTTAAGGTGAGCCTATCGAAACTTTGTTAACTGACCGGCCTTTGGGGCCGGTTTTTTGTCTAGCTTAATTAAACAGAGGCTTATGATAAGTAGCAATGCGCTACAAGTGGCAGCCGAGAGTTCCTGTCTCGCGGTGTGGGCAGTTAGCATAAATGAGGTCGATTATCAGCCATGTACCTAAGCGAACCAGCAGTGTCTGAGCGATGTGCGTCATTTGGTTAAGTCGTAAAGCTTCATCGATATCGACTTCCGACACTTGGATTGCTCCGGTACGGCGACCTTTGGTCCTGTTTTTCGATGAGAGCATGCGGCGTCTGACCTTCCCCGCCGGGTATCTGGCGCAAGCCTCTGAGTTAGCAGATACACTGCACTGTGCCCAGGCAAGAGTGCGCACTATATACTTGAGCTAAAAAATGGTTCACATCCAGCATTGCCTGCACCCAAATTTCTGTGTAACGCGAACCAAACAACTCATACGGTTACGCAAAATTCATGCGTATCTGCTTCTGTACTGGTAATGAGTATCCTGACTATTTGCCACATGCCGCTGTTAACTCAATAATCGAAGTGGCCGCTGCCCATTGTGGATATTGATTTCTGGCGTTGCACAGGAGGAGGTGACAATCATGACCCGACAAGCGTCTGACAAGCTCATTTGGGAAGGTGGGAATTACAACTTGGAAAAATCACCAGGGCTGCCAAAACAGCATAAGGGCCTTGTAGAGCGTAACTCTGATCAGTTCCCTTCCCATGACTATATGTTGGGGTTCACGCAGAGCACAGCTTGCCAGCGTGGGTATATTGCCACTTGGGTGGTGGTGGAAGGAAAGTTATACCTTAAAGAGGTTCTCGGCTCTCGCTTCCTCGCGGCGGGTCCGTTATTGGCCGACTGGGTGTCGGGAAAATTGCTGGCGCCCAGTAGACCGCTAGGACAGCACATTAATATCCGTTTTACTCCCGACAATATCGAATATCTCCGGCTTATAGTGGAGAAGGGTGTGGTAATAGATCACACGGTGGGTAAGGGCAAGGGAGAGCCCCACCATGTTTCAGCGGGATAAACGCATCAGCTCCGAGCAAGCAAAGGCCAATCCTGGAGTGCGTGTATCAGCATGCACCATAGGGTTAAGGACGCTGAGCCTGACCGGTGCTCTTTTCAAGAAAAAGGGAGCATTGTGGCGTGTGGCACTGCTTCTAACAATGCTCGCGTGGTGGCAGCTGCCGGAGGTTGTTGCGGGTATGTTGTTCCCCCTTGCCTGGATAGTGGCAGCTCAACTTGTTTTTGTCGGCGCTTTCGAAGCTGCACGTCTCCGGCGGCGGGCTTGGTTAGGGCAGTATCTTAAGAAGACCTCTCCTTGGAGCCGCTGGCTACGTGGTGGTGTCGTGATGGTGGTGTGGCATCAGCTGGTCAGCGCTATTTTAGCTACTGTGCTGCTGGTCTCTCTTCGCCTCGCGGGTTTACTTGACATGGCCTTGTTGGTGGCTGGCGCTAGCCTATTTTGGGTGTGTGACCGCTGGGCACGATCGCGGCTGGCGAGGCATGTTATTTCCGATTATCTTTCCGCCGTGACACGGCGGCTGCTGGTTGCTCCCGCGTCCGTGCTTCTTGTCGTCGGGCTAATAGCCGTATCGCTGGCACGGCCTCAGCCCTATCTCGTCGGCATGGAGTTGGAGCGCGCTATACAGGATCATATCGTTTCCAATGGCCAGTCACTGTTGAGCGTGTTTGAGCGAGGTGCTAGCGCACTGGAGCTCGCGTCTTTCTGGGCAGTGCAGAACGCGCTCGATGGCCTGGGTGTGTCGGGTTGGGCCGCTGTCTTGGGATGGGCGGGCGTGTTTGCGTTACAGAGCGCGCTGGCACTGGCATTTGTTCGCTTGCTGGTGGGCGCAGCGGCTTCGCATGACGCGTTACACCGCTTAGGGGAGCGTGCTGATGCTGACGAATTTCGGCCTGACGGCAAAGGGGAGGAGAAAGTGAAGTGAAGGGATCTTTATCGAGTGATGCCAGCAACATGACGCGGCTGGCATTTTGGAAACACCTCCCTGCAGGCGTCTCGTCACCACATCAGGTGATTTCTATTGTGGTCATGCTAGCTATTATCCTCTTTCTGGCTTTTATGAGTCATCGCTGGCTGGCATCAAGCGACTCGCCTCTTATCAGGTACATCGTCAATGGTGAGAGCTTTGTGCTGAGTGCTGAAGATAGCGCGGCCATGAGCCGAGACCTCAGTGAACGCCTGGAAGTGCTGGAGCATGATGCAGAACAACGCCTCAAACGATGGATGGAAGAGGCTCTGATAATGACACGGGAGCAGTACCAAGAAGCAGGTGAGCACTATTTGGATTGGTACTTCTCTGCAGCAGGGAGCTACACCCGCCTCGGCGTTAGCCTAACAGGAGACATGGAGCCATGGATGGAGGGCCAGATTAAAGATCGCTTGGTAGGACCCAGTGGGGCTGAGCAAGCGCTGTCGAACTTGCATGCCGAATACAGAGAACGCCTTCTTGATGAGCAGCAGCGGCTGCTCTCTGAAGCACTAGATGATATCTATCTTCACTACTCGCAGGTTTCAGTTCCCGCCGCTGAGGTAGAAGGCGAGGCGATTGTTACCCTGAACTTGGATCGTATGGTCGCTGCCGCAAATGAAATAAAGGGCAGTGAGGCGCTGCCTTGGTCCGCCCCACCGCTCGGTGTCGGACTCCTGGGCGGTGCTGGGATTACCGCTGCATTGATGGCACGGCCGGTCATGGTGGCAGCGCGAAGTATGGTGCAGCGCTTCGCGGTACGTCTTGGTTTAGCAGCGACGCGCTCAGTGACCGCCGGCAGCACCGCCGCCGTCGGTGCTGCGGCAACCGGCCCTGGCGCTGTGGTGGCCGGTACCGTCACGGCGGGAGCGATTATTGCCATAACCGCTGGCACTGAGTACCTCGCCTTGGTCAGGCAGGAAGAAGAGTTACGCCCCGCAATGGAGGAGGTACTGGTAGAGACCTGGACGGATCTCGAGCTGGGGCTTCGCAGCGCCGTGGAGGCTGACCGTCAGCCCGGGTTATTCACGAGGCAGGCCTGAAAACAAAAATAGTGAATGGTAATCTCTAAGGTAATCAATACGTTCCGCCAAGAACACGATTCCA
>NZ_JARWAN010000030.1:0-32212 GCF_031451755.1 Vreelandella vilamensis
AGAGCATTTCGTTGAGGGAAGCGATTCGATAACCGGAATGGCTTGCCTCAGCGAGGAAGGCGTATTCTACGCCGTTCCGTGTGTTTGTCAACGGCTGATTTAGCGTCTGACTTACCTTTCGCCAAACCTGCTAACGTACTGACAAACCAAGGTTTTCACCCCTCATCGTGGTAAAAACGCACCGCCGGTAACGCCCTGCGTCCCCGGCAGCGGATGCGTACTCTACGGGTTCACCGACAGGTTGGCAAGGGGTTGTGGCAGAAAATTTTAGCACTTAGCACCTTTCAAGCGAGGTTACATAAAACAATAACGTCGCTTAACTAAAAAGACCTCTGCACGGCAGACTAGATATCGCGCAGTGAGCTCGACACAAGCGAATCTGAATTAATATCAGCGATTGTTCGCGCGCCCGTAAGCGTCATTGCCACCTTCATCTCTTTTTCGAAAAGCTCAAGCAGATGAGCAACGCCCGCCTCGCCAGCCGTCGAAAGCGCATAAATAAAGGCACGCCCAATCAAGGCCGTATCGGCCCCCATGGCAATCATTCTCACGACATCAAGCCCATTGCGCACACCGGAATCCGCCAAAATGGTCAAATCACCTTTAACCGCATCCGCAATAGCAGGTAAAGCATGCGCAGTAGAAGGAACACCATCCAACTGACGACCACCATGATTGGAAACCACAATGCCATCGGCACCGAAACGCACCGCATCGCGCGCATCTTCGGCGTCGAGTATCCCTTTAATGATCATCGGGCCATCCCAAAACTCGCGGATCCATTCGAGGTCTTTCCAAGAGATAGAGGGATCAAAGTTGTCACCCAGCCAGGCAATGTAGTCTTCAAGCTCTGTCGGCTGACCACGATAATCCGACACATTCCCCAGGTCATGGGGGCGACCATGAAGACCCACATCCCAGGCCCAAAGAGGATGCATCGCAGCCTGAAGCATACGCCGTATTGGTCCATGCTTGCCGCTCATACCGGAGTGAGCGTCGCGATAGCGCGCACCGGGTACGGGCATATCGACAGTAAAGATCAATGTTTTGACCCCAGCGGCTTTGGCTCGCTCCAAAACATGCTTCATAAAGCCTCGATCCTTGAGCACATAGAGCTGAAACCAAATGGGTCGATCAATCGCTGCTGCCACTTCGGCAATAGGGCATACAGAGACCGTCGAGAGCGTAAACGGTATGCCTTTCTTCGTTGCTGCCCGTGCTGCCTGCACTTCGCCACGTCTAGCGTACATACCGGTTAGCCCCACCGGTGCTAGAGCGACAGGCATCGCCAACTTTTCACCAAACAGCTCAGTCTCAAGTGATAACGATGACATATCCTTCAGCACGCGCTGTCGCAGCGCGACGCCCGCGAGATCATCAACATTTCGCCGCAGCGTATGCTCCGCGTAAGACCCCCCGTCGGCGTAGTGAAAAAGAAAAGGAGGGATACGGCGCTTGGCAGCTTGGCGGTAGTCCGTAGAGGCTGAAATGATCATGGCAAGCCCTATGCAATGGAGACACTGTATATGGGGCACTCACCTAAGAAGCAGCGTTATACGCCTACAACCTCGCGACACCGCTTAAGGCTTGAGAAACCCAAAATTGGTAAAACCAATTAACAAAAAGAATAGCGCTCACATTAGGTAGAAGAAAAAGCACTGTCAAATTTACTCGCGATTCTTAACGTGTTTAAAGCCTATACTTTAGTTTTATGCGTATGTTTTATATATAGCAGTCAACGACACAGATCACGCTATTTCGGCAAGTTGAAGGTGTTTTAAAAATTGCTTAATATTGGTCTTACCAATTAAGGAGCTTCTTATGACTTACGCGCCGCTTCGCCAACCCCGTTTAGCCGATGTCATTACCGAACGCCTAGAGGCCATGATTTTAGAAGGTAGCCTTAAGCCTGGGCAGCGCTTACCGCCGGAACGCGAGTTAGCTGAACGTTTTGGCGTCTCCCGCCCCTCACTGCGCGAAGCCATTCAAAAACTGGCTGCGCGCGGGCTTCTAAGCAGCCGTCAAGGAGGCGGTACATTCGTCAACGATACGCTCAATAGCGGTTACACCGACCCGCTACTGGAAATGCTCTCGCGGCATAAAGAGTTCCACCTTGATCTCTTGGAGTTTCGCGATGCGATGGAGGGCATCTCCGCCTATTATGCGGCGCTGCGCTCCACGCCAGCGGACAAAGCCGTGTTGATTCAACGCTTTGAAGAGCTAGACGGCGGTTTTGCCGGGGCTGACCCCGCCCAGGAAGCCAAGCTAGACGCCGCTTTTCACCTTGCCATTGCCGAAGCCGCCCATAATGTCCTACTGCTGCATACCATTCGAGGGATTTTTCACCTGCTAGAACAGAGCATTGTCGATAATCTCGCGCACTTATTCGCGAAACCCGGTTCGCGCAGCCAATTAATGAAGCAGCACCGCGCGCTGTTGGATGCCATTTTAGACGGCCGCGCTGAAGATGCCCGTGCTCGCGCCCACGAACATTTGGTGTTTGTCGAAGAGGGCTTGCTGGAAATGGCGCGCGCTGAAACCCGTGCCCAGCGCGCCCTGCGCCGCTCTCAAAGCGTTTCTTCACCGGCATGATACGCAAAAATGGCGTAAAGCCGTGGCGACATCTAGGCTGGTTCATCGTCGCCTTGGGATTACTGATGGTGATGTGGCAAGCGGCTCAATTCGCGCGGGAACAGGCGCTAACCAGTCTTCAAGAGGATGCCGAGAATGAATTACGTCTCTCCGCTGCCAACCTAAACGGCTATTTGCTGCGCTACGATTATTTGCCGCAAATGCTCGCCACCCGCGAAGGCGTTCAGCGTTTTCTTGCCTCCCCCGAGCGCCAAGACGTGATGCCGCTCAACCTGCTGCTTGACCGTTTTCGCTTTACCTCCGGTGTGTCGGATGTCTACTTGCTGGATCGCGAAGGCACCACCCTCGCCGCCAGTAATTGGCACCGACCCAATACGTTTATTGATCAAAACTACGCGTTTCGTAGCTACTACACTGAAGCGATTGCGGGCCGCCAAGGTCGCTTTCACGGGCTAGGCGTGCAGTCACAAGAACGCGGCTACTATTTTTCTGCCCCGGTATGGCTAGACACGACTTCACCCGACGCCCGCCCGGATGGCGTCATGGTGGTGAAGGTGCTGCTAAACGATGTAGAAGATAACTGGGCGGAACAGGACGCCACGCTCTTTGTCACCGACAAAGACGATATTATTTTTCTGGCTAGCGAACCTGAACTGCGTATGAATGCCCTCCACCCGCTCTCTGATGAGCAGCGCGAAGTCTTGCGCGAAACCCGCCGCTACGCCGCCGAACCACTCAAGGCATCCGGGATTCAAATGGAAGCGCAATACGCGCCCGGTACTCAGCTGATCAATTTCGATAGCGGACCACTTAGCGGTCACCGCTACTTGAGCTTAACGCGCCAACTGCCCGAGCTTAAGTGGGAGATGCACATTCTTAAGCCGATCGACTCCGTCGTCAGCGCGCAGTGGATGGCAGCTCTAATGGCGGGCGGACTTTACGGCGTCGTCACACTTGGCGGCGGCATCGGATGGCAGCGCCTACGCCTGCGACGCGAGCGTGAAACTTTCGCCGAACGCGAACGCCAAACGCTGGCGCGCGTGCGCGATGAACTGGAAATAAGCGTGGAGCGCCGCACCCGTGATTTGGTCGCCAGCAACCAACGCTTATCGGCCGAAATCGAAGAGCGCCGTCGTGCCGAGGCTAACCTACGGCAAACTCAAGATGAATTAATTCAAGCCGCAAAGCTCGCAGTGCTCGGCCAGCTTGCCGCGGGCATTAACCATGAACTCAACCAACCGCTCGCCGCGATTCGCGCTTACGGTGAAAATGCCCGCCGTTTTATTGAACTCTCCCGTACAGATCAAGCCGACGCCAATCTCGCTCAAATCATTGAGCTCACCGAGCGCATGGCCGAAATCAGTGCACAGCTACGCCAGTTCTCACGCAAAAGCAGCGAGCGCCAAGAAACCATTTCGGTGCAGTCCTGCGTGGCGTATGCGCTCAGGCTCTTTCACAGTCGTCTGCGGGCGGGCCAAATTAACGTCGAGCAGCATATTCCTCACGAGCCCCTATGGGTCAAAGGCGACCTTGTGCGCTTAGAGCAAGTCATCGTCAACCTCATTAGCAATGCGCTTCAGGCGATGAAAGACACCTCCATGCCAATCCTCATCGTCACGGTTAATTCCGACGCTAACCACGTCTCTATTCATGTTGCCGATAACGGCCCTGGTATCGATGCGGCGCATTTCGATCAAATATTCGAGCCGTTTTTTACCACCAAAGCACCCGGCAGCGGTTTAGGGCTGGGCCTTTCGATCTCATCGCGTATCATGGAAGACCTTGGCGGCAAGCTCCACGCCCATAACCGCGATGAAGGTGGCGCCGAATTTAGCGTCACGTTGCCGCTTGCCGACGCCCCCCGTACTGCTTTGGAGAAACCCACTCATGCATGAGCCGTCGACGCTGCCGGTCATGGTGATCGACGATGAGCCGCACTTGCGTATCACCGCAAACCAAACGCTGGAACTCGCGGGCTACACCCCGCACTGCTTTGAATCCGCCGAACAGGCGCTTGAAGCGCTAACGCCCCATTTTCCCGGTGTAATCGTCAGCGATATTCGCATGCCCGGCATGGACGGCATGGCACTTTTGCGCACGCTGCATGAACGCGACCCGACGTTGCCGGTTATTTTGATTACCGGCCATGGCGATATTTCCACTGCTGTGGAGGCGATGCGCGCCGGCGCCTGGGATTTTCTGGAAAAGCCCTTTGCCGGAGACCAGCTACTCGACGTCGTGCGCCGCGGGATTGAAAAGCGCCAGCTAAGCTTGGAAAACCACCGTTTAAAAGCCGAACTTGAGGCCCAACAGGCCGCTCTCGGCCCGCGGCTCGTCGGGCGCACCGACGTTGTCTCCCGCTTGGCAGCGATGATCCAACGCATCAGTCAGGTAGAAGCTGACGTACTGCTATTTGGCGAAACCGGCACCGGCAAAGACCTCGTCGCCCGTGCGATTCACGAGCGCAGTGCGCGTCGCAATCATCCGTTTATGGCGATTAATTGCGGGGCGGTACCCGAAAACACTATCGAGTCGGAGCTATTCGGCCACGAAAAAGGCGCCTTCACCGGCGCAGTGGAGCGGCGCATCGGCAAATTCGAGCATGCCAATGGCGGCACCGTGTTTCTCGACGAAATTGAGTCAATGCCGCAGGCGCTGCAGGTCAAGCTACTACGCGTGCTTCAGGAGCGCTCGATTGAACGTTTAGGCGCCAACGACGTTATTCCGTTGGACATTCGCGTTATCGCCGCGACCAAGGTAGACCTGAAAGCCGCCGCTGAAAACGGTCACTTCCGTGAAGACCTTTACTATCGTCTTAACGTGGTCACGCTGCCCCTGCCAGCCCTGCGCGAGCGGCGCGAAGATATTCCGTTGCTTTTTCAGCACTTCGCCGTTGTTGCCGCTAACCGCAGCGGGCTTGAAGCCCCGCCGCTGGATAGCCATGCCGTGGCGACCCTACTAGCCCACGATTGGCCGGGCAACGTGCGCGAGTTACGCAACCTTGCCGAACGCTATGTGCTGCTCGGCGCCGCGTTCGACTACCGTTTGGACGGGCTTCTCGAAGGGGAAAATGCCGACACGCCAGCCTCCTCGCTACCGCACCAGGTGGAGTTGTTTGAAAAAAGCTTGATCAGCCAGTCGCTTTCCCGCCACCACGGGCGCGTGACCACGGTGTGCGAGCACCTGGGCATTCCGCGTAAAACGCTCTACGACAAACTCAAAAAACACGGCCTGCGCGCCGAGGATTACCGCCACAGTAGCGAGCCCTGATGCAACAGTTCACCCAACGCCGCCCATGGCGGTAGCCACGGCAGCAACGTTAATGTCGCGATCAGCATTAAAAGGCTCGACATCGGGCGGCGGCCGTCGGTGAGCTTTAGCGCCGTGCCAAAAGAGCGCTTGAGCCGTGCCCCCTCAAGGTCAACGCTGTAAAGCTCATCGAGCAGCAAGTGAATGCTAAACCCAACCCAGACCGCGATACCGTGAGACCACGCGAGCCACGCCGACTGCGCCAGCAGCTGAAAACTCAATGCCGCTGTCAACAGCGCGCACAGCAAACCCGCCAGAAGCGAATGCCAAATGCCACGGTGCACGGTGAGCCGTGAAAACAGCACGCCAAGCAAATAGCGCACGCCAAAGTAGATACCGCCGCACGCCACTAACAGCATGCCCGGCGAGAGCCACGCCTGCAGCAGCAGCACACCAAGCACCAACGCCGGAACAGACAGCAGGTTAAAAATTAGCCGAATAGAGCGTGAGCGGTCGGCGTCAATATCCGGCAGAATGCCGCCAAAGGCGGTAAGCGCGCAGACCAAAATGGCCTGAGACGCAGGCCACCACTGCGCCTGCCAGCCAGCATACGCCACGAGCATGCCGCCCACTGATGCGACGGTGATATGCGTGCGAAAATTAGCCATGTCGTGGCACCCTAAAAAGCTGGATAAATTACCAGATTTCACTCCGCCGCAACATGGCTACCGCATAAATAACGCCGAAAAATCAAAAGAAAACAGACCGTTCTTCCGTGACGTTAGGCGAACAACCACCTAACGCGGGATTATGCGGATGCCTCGGCGAGAAAGCGGTCTTTCAATTTGACGTAGTTACCCGCCGTGTAAGAGAAGAACGTGTACTCGTTCTCTTTGAGCGGGCGCAGCGCCTTTGCCGGGTTACCGGCATACACATGGCCGCTTTCAAGATGCTTGCCCGGCGTCACCACCGCGCCTGCGGCGATGATGACGTCATCGTCTACTACCGCGCCGTCCATCACAATCGCGCCCATGCCAACCAAGATGCGGCTACCCAGAGTGGCGCCATGCAGAATCGCTTTGTGGCCAATGGTGACATCATCGCCCACGGTCAGCGGAAAGCCTTCGGGGTTATAGTCGCTGGCGTGGGTAATATGCAGCACGCTACCATCTTGTACGCTAACGCGCGCACCAATGCGGATACGGTGCATATCGCCACGAATCACTGTCATTGGCCACACCGAGCAGTCATCGCCCAACGTGACATCACCGATCACGACGCTTGCCGGGTCGATATACACCCGTTCACCCAGCGTCGGCGTTTGGCCCTGGTAAGGGCGTAATGCTGTGCTCATTGTTATCTCTCCTCTTGTGCCTCTGTACGTTTACACCAGCGCGCTTAACAACACGATACAGGTCAACGGAATAGCCACCCAACGCAAGACATTTTGCCACAGATAAAAGTTACGCTCGCTTGTGCCTAACGCTTGCATCGCGGTCGTACGCGGCATTACCCAAGCAGCAAATACGCCAATCAATAGCCCGCCGATCGGCAGAAATATATCCGGCGGAATGCTGCTGACCAGTTCAAACATGTTACGCCCAAACAACGGGCGGAAGTCCGCCATAAACGAGAAGGAGAATACCGAGAGTAGCCCCAATAGCCACACACTTAGCGCCACTGCTGCCGTCGCGCGACTACGCCGCAGCCCCAGACCTTGAAGCGTGGCAACCATGGGTTCGGCCAGGTTGATCGCCGATGTCCAGGTAGCGAGCAGCAACAATAAAAAGAATACGCTTAACCACAGCGAGCCACCCGGCAACTGCGAAAACGCAATTGGCAAGGTCACAAACATCAATCCCGGGCCGTCTGCAGGGTCCATTCCTTGAGCAAACACCACGGAAAAAATCGCAATGCCCGCGAGCAGCGCCACGCTGATATCGAGAACGGCCACGGCACCGGCGGCTTTGGGCAGGCTTTGATCATCCGGCATATACGCGCCGTACGCCATAAGCGCACACGCCCCGACGGCCAAGGTGAAAAAGGCATGCCCCATCGCGTGCAGCACGACACTGGGGGTGACGGCGCCAAATTCCGGCAGAAACAGCCATGCCAGTGCCGTACCAAACCCTTCGGTCGTGGTAGCGTAGCCTGCCAATAGCAACAGCAGCAGATAAAGTAGTGGCATTAGCAGGTTATTGAGCCGCTCAAGGCCTTTTGCCACGCCCGCGGCCACCACTGACATGGTCATCGCCAGAAACAGCGTGTGGTTAAAGGTCAAAAGCGCCGGATTGGCCAAAAACGCATCAAAGCCAGCGCCAATTTCCGCCGCCGAGACGCCCTGAAAGTTGCCGTTGATGGACGCCACCAGAAACTCAATCGACCACCCCGACACCACCGAGTAAAACGACAAAATACAGAACACCGTGAACGCGCCAAATAGCCCTAGCCAACGCCAATGCCGCGACGCACCGGCGTCGGCCGCCAGCACGCCCAGCGCCTGCATTGGCCCGCGCCGCCCTGCGCGGCCGATGAGAATTTCCGCCATCATCACCGGCAGACCCAGCAGCAGCACAAAGGCGACATAAATCAGCAAAAACGCCGCGCCGCCGTTCTCGCCCGCCACATAAGGAAAGCGCCAGATATTACCTAGCCCCACCGCCGCGCCTGTCACGGCCAAAATGAAGGCCCGCTTTGAACCCCAGCGCTCTAGCGTCTCGCTCATTGCCTGTCCCGTTTGGTTAAGAAAATGGTACGTTGGCGGTGATAAGCCGCGACTGCATTACCCCAACAAAGCCGGCAAGCCTAGCAGGCACCCGCCTTCGCGCCAATCTTGCAAAGTGCCGTGAGGATTGAAACGACGCCTTCGCGCCCACATCTACCATGCAATTACATCTTACGTTTCCCAACCGAGGCTGCCATGTCCCACAATCCCCTGCTTGAAGCGCACGCATTACCGCCGTTTGACGAGATTCGTGCCGACCATGTGGTACCCGCTATTGAAACACTCCTCGATGAAAGCCGTGAGGAGATTGACGCGCTCGCGCAAAAAGCGCAAACCACCGCACCCACGTGGGATAACTTTGCTGCCCCGCTGGAAGCAATCAACGACCGTCTCTCCAACGTCTGGTCGCCGGTTTCGCACCTAAACGGCACCATGAACACGCCCGAAATGCGCGAGGCGTACGAAGCCTGTATCGCTAAGCTGTCAGAATTCAGCACTTGGGTGAGCCAGCACGAGGGGCTTTTTACCGCATGGCAAGCGCTAAAAGACGGCCCTGCCTGGCAGGCACTCAATGCACAACAGCGTCGCGCGGTGGAAAACACCCTGCGCGATTTTCGCCTAGCCGGTGTCGACCTTCCCGCCGAGAAAAAAGCCCGTTACGGCGAGATTCAATCGCGCTTATCTAGCTTATCCAACCAGTTTTCCAATAACGTGCTTGATGCTACTCAGGCGTGGCACAAAGACATTCAGGACGCAGGCCAACTCGCCGGCGTGCCGGAAAGCGCGCTCGACACCCTAAAAGCCACCGCTAATGCCAAAGGCCTTGACGGCTACCGCATCACACTCGACTTCCCAAACTTCTTCCCGGTAGTGAGCTACGCTGACAACCGCGACCTGCGCCGCGAGGTGTACACGGCATTCATCACGCGTGCCTCCGACCAAGGCCCGGATGCCGGTAAATTCGATAACGCCAAGATCATGGAAGAGATCATAGCGCTGCGCCAAGAGCTTGCGACACTGCTTGGCTTTGATACCTACGCCGACTACTCGCTGACGACTAAAATGGCCGATTCCCCGGCGCAGGTGCTCGACTTTCTCCAGGATCTCGCCCGCCGCGCCGTGCCTCAGGCCAAAGAAGAGTTCACCGAGCTTACTGCTTTTGCCCAAGATGAGCTGGGGCTTGAAACACTTGAACCTTGGGATGTCGCCTACGCCAGCGAAAAGCTGCGCGAGGCGCGCCATGCGATCTCCCAAGAGCAGTTACGCCCTTACTTTCCGGCGCCACGAGTCGTCGATGGGTTATTTCAGGTGGTTGAACGCCTTTACGGCGTGCGTTTTGAGGAGGATAACGACGTACCGCGTTATCACGACGACGTGCGCTACTTCCGCATCACGGAACACGGCGAGCCGATTGCCAGCTTCTACCTCGACCTTTATGCCCGCGAGGGCAAACGCGGCGGCGCTTGGATGGCGGATTGCCGCGTGCGTCGCCAGACACAAAACGGCTTACAACTGCCGGTGGCCTTTCTTACCTGCAATTTCACCCCGCCGGTAGGCGATAAACCCGCGCTTTTGACCCACGATGAAGTCACCACGCTGTTCCACGAGTTCGGCCACGGCCTGCATCACATGCTGACCCAGCAAGAAATCGCCGATATTTCCGGCATCAACGGCGTGGCCTGGGATGCCGTGGAGCTGCCCAGTCAGTTCATGGAGAACTACTGCTGGGAACGCGAAGGACTCGACCTGCTGGCACAACATGTCGACACCGGCGAGCCACTGCCTGCCGAGTTACTTGAGCGCCTGCAGGCGGCGAAAAACTTCCAATCCGCCATGGGCATGGCACGCCAGATTGAATTCTCGCTTTTTGATCTGCGCCTACACCATGAGCTTAACGCGCCGAGCGCGGGCGATATTCAAGCCCTGCTGGATGACGTACGCGACCACGTTTCCGTCGTACCGAAAGTGACGTTCAATCGCTTCCAAAACAGCTTTGGGCACATTTTTGCCGGGGGCTATGCCGCGGGCTACTACAGCTACAAATGGGCTGAAGTGCTGTCTGCCGATGCATGGAGTGCCTTCGAAGAAACCGGGATTTTCGATCCTGAAACCGGCCAGCGCTTTCGCACCCAGATTCTTGAGCAGGGCGGTGCCCGCGATGCGGCCGAGCTTTTCCACGCCTTCCGCGGTCGTGAACCCAGTGTCGAGCCGCTTTTACGTCATAGCGGCATCCGTGCTGCCTAGTTTTGTTGTTCCATCGACCCTACCTACCGCGCGGCACTGAGTTGCCGCGCGAGGAGCTTACTATGTCAACTGTGAAACGCTTTATTGCCGGCGTCACCTGCCCGCGGTGCGCCGAGATGGATCGCATTCGTGCCTGGGAGCAAAACGGCATCCGCTACCGTGAATGCGTTAGCTGCGACTTCTTTGAGCAGTTACCTATCGAAGACGAATCCGCCCCCGAATTAGAAACTCGCGTTAACCAAGTTCGTGACGAACAAAAGCAGCAGGATGTACAGCCAGTGCGCATTCTCGACCCTGGCCGTTCTGATAAATAAGCGATCATAAGGTGATGTTTTCATAAGGCTAACGTGACACCCCAACGCCAAGGAGAGGGCAGTGGCACTCAGTACATATTTTTCGCCCTGGCGCCAGCGACTGCAAACACAACTGCACCATTACCCTGCGCTTAGTGGCCGTCTTGTAGTGCTAGGATTACTGGCAGCCACGGCGTTTTTGATGTCTTACCTGGACCTTGCCACCCTGGCAGCCGGTCTGGGATTGTTTTTGTGGGGCATGGGGTATCTTGAGCGCGGCATTAAGCAACTTTCCGGCGGCAAACTCGAACGCTGGCTGCACCGCGCGACCGGCACACAGCCCCGAGCACTTGCCTTTGGCGCGCTGGCGACGGCCACCGTGCAATCCAGCTCGTTAATCACACTTTTGTCGATGTCGTTTGTCAGCGCCGGGCTGGTGGCGCTACCTAACGCAATTGCGTTGCTGTTTGGGTCCAATTTGGGCACCACCACCGGCGCCTGGCTAATGGCCACCTTTGGGCTTGGGTTTGATCTCGCGCGTTATGCCATGCCGTTTCTTGCTGCTGGTCTCATTGGTTCGCGCCTGCTCGCCAAACGCTACCGCGGCTACGCGTATCTCTTAATGGGCGTAGGGCTTTTGTTTCTCGGCATTGATTTTATGAAGCTTGGGTTTAGCGCCTGGCAGGACGGTTTGTCGCTTGAAGGCTTTGCCGGGGAGCTTTTTTGGCACTGGCCACTTTACGTGCTGTTTGGGGTCATCGCCACGGTAGTGATGCAGTCAAGCCACGCCACGCTTCTGATTACGCTGGCAGCCCTTGCCAGCGGGCAGCTACCGTATTTACCGGCGCTTGCCGTGGCGATTGGGGCCAATGTCGGCACAACCATCACCGCACTGCTGGGCGCGTTAGGCGCCAGCATCGCCGCACGCCGTTTGGCCGGGGCGCATGTGGTCTTTAATTTGTTTACCGGCGCTGTGGCACTACTTTTACTCCTGCCACTGGCGTGGCTGGTCGATCAGATTAGCACCGTGATCGGCATTGGCGCCGAGGCTTGGCCGCTTAAGTTGGCGCTTTTTCACACATTGTTCAACGTGCTTGGCATTATCTTAATGCTACCGGCAATCCCGGCGCTCGCGCGCTGGCTTGAGCGCACATTCCCCACACCCGCCAAAATGCCTTATGCCCAGGCACGCTACCTTGAGGCCTCAGCGCTGCAACTGCCCGACACGGCACTCAACGCGCTAGAACAGGAGTGCCAGCGCTTAGAGCGGCATGCGTACCACGTGCTGTGTAGTGCTATTTTAATGCGCAGCGCCGACGTACTGGGCCACCCCCCTAAACGCCAAAAAGCCACCGCGTTGATTGATCCTAACGCCTGGCCGGCAGTCAACGAACGCTACCACGAGCGCATCAAACCGCTTTTGAGCGAAATTCTTGCCTTCTATGCACAGATGATTGATACGCCGTTGACCCAAGCACAGCAAACGCACATACAGTGGCGTTTGCAGCGCCTTTTTCGCCTCGTCGAAGCGGTGCGCTTTGGCGAAGTGCTACAGCGCAGTCTGTTGCGACACGCCACTCGAACAAGCCCGTTGCGTGATGCCCACGATGCGTTGCGCCTCGCGGTTGCTCAAGGACTCAATCAACTAAGTCAGGGTCAGGACGATGATAATACCGACATCAGCATCACCGCCGTGGTCGAGCCGCTGGATACGGTGAGCCAGCAGTGGCAGCAGGAAATCGCCACCCGCCTGCGCTCCAAGCGCCTAGACCCGTCACTTGCCTCGACGTTAATGAACGACCTGCATCAGGCACAACGGCTTATTTATGCGCTGACACCGAGTGATCGTGAAACGATCGCCTTTTCGTCATCACGGCCATCACGTTAATTTTTAATACTTAACACTAAATACTTAGCACTTAGCACGTTGTCCGCGATTAATTCCAAAATATGTGCGGAAAACCGCACAACATTGTGACTTTTATGTGCGGCAACCCGGACACTTCGCCAACATAAAAAATAGACCAAAGTTTAATCTAAAACCCTTAATCTGCTGATTTTTAATACTAAATTTAAAAGTGGCACGATGATCGCTATGAGTACTACGCTTAATGAGATCGCCAAGCGATTCTCGACGCGTACAAACACTCAATAATAGCATTAAGGGAAAATCGCCATGCGCAATATGATGTCTAAATCAGCGTTATTGCTCGCCAGCGGCGCACTGCTTGCCGCCGGTAGCGTCCACGCTCAAACGGACCGTTCTGATTGGCCCGATAACTTTACCGTTGGTACCGCCAGCCAAGGTGGCACTTACTTTGTTTATGGTTCCGGCTGGGCCAACTTTATCGCCGACGAGCTAAACGTATCAGGCGGTGGCGAAGTGACCGGCGGCCCGACGCAAAACCTGGCACTGGTTCACGAAGGCAACGCCGCCTTTGGCCTCACCACTATGGGCCCTGCGGCTGACGCAGTGAATGGCGAAAGCCCTCTCGCGCCGGGCTTAAAAATGGACAACGTATGCGCCATGTTCCCGATGTACGAGACACCGTTCTCGATTACGGCCCTGGAAGGCTCGGGCATTGAGTCGATTTCGGACATTCCCGACGGCGCTCGCATTGGCTTTGGCCCCTCAGCCTCAACCTCCGACACCTACTTCCCGGCCATGCTGGAAACCTTGGGCGTTAACTTTGATCGCCGCAACGGTGGCTGGTCCGACCTCGGCGGGCAGCTGCAAGATGGCCTGATCGACGTTATCGCTTTCGCTGCCGGTATCCCGATTCCCGCGGTTAGCCAGCTCGAAGTGCAAACCGACGTGAACATCATTGAGTTCACCGAAGAAGAAGTGCAAACCGTGCTTGAGAACTTCCCGGTCGCCGAGTTCATGATTCCCGCCAGCACGTACCAAACGCTGGAAGAAGACGCCCGCGCCGTTTCCATGTGGAACTTTGCCATCGCCGGCTGTGACCTGCCGGAAGACTTAGTCTACGAAGCCACCAAAGCCACCATGGAAAACAATGATCGCATGATGTCGGTTCACCGCAGTGCGGCCACCACCATTCCGGAAAACATCAAGCACAACACCGTGCTGCCTTTCCATCCGGGTGCTGCGCGCTGGTACGAAGAGAACGGCTACGAAATTGATGAAGCGTTAATCAAGTAACGTTTTTTCATTATCGTGCGCCCCGCCCAACCCAAGTTGAGCGGGGCAATTTTTGCTATTGCCCCTTTGTTTGCTGTGAGGGTGAACTCTAATGAGTCACAAAACCGACCAAGAATCCGACGGCCTCAAAGATGATGCCCAGGCTACTTCACCCGCCTCGGAGCTACTCGCCGAAGGTGTCGATGAAGAGATTGTTGAATCTAACCGCCGCCTTTTTACCGGTTGGCAGTTTGTGTTATTTGCCGTACTAGCCATTGCTTACTCAAGTTTTCACCTGATTTCACTCAACGTGTATCCCATGGAAACTTGGTCGTTTCGTATCGTGCATATTGCCGGTGCGCTGATTCTCGGGTATGGGCTATTTGCAGGGGCCCGTTTCGCCGAAGATGATCGTCACGCGTCTGGTGCTTGGCTGAAGTGGGCGAGTTACGCGCTGCTGATCCCCGCTGCCTATACACTGGCGCAAGTGTTCTTAATGCACCAAACGCTCAGCGGCAGTGCCATGCGCATCGACCCGAGTATCGAGAACTGGCATTACGGTTATCCGCTCATGGCGACGACGGCCGTTGCGGTTGTGCTGTCCTGGTTTTATCGTCAAGCGCGCCATCGCTTTAACCCTGCGGACTTGGTCCTCATGGTCTGTGCGCTCGCTAGTGCTGGCTATTTGCTGGTGGCGTTTAACACCAATATTCGCATGTCGACCGGAACATCCTTCGCCCCGCCCGGCATCTCCTGGGCAGCGGTTGCTGGCTCCATCTTGATACTGGAGCTGACTCGACGGGTGGCCGGGTTAGCATTAGTGGTTATTTCGGCGGTCTTTCTCACCTACGTTTTCGCCGGCCCCTATTTACCCGGCTTTTTGGGCTACCCCGGCCTGTCGGTACAGCGCTTCTTTAGCCAGGTGTACACCGATACCGGCATACTCGGCCCAACCACTGCTGTGTCTTCGACCTACATTATCTTGTTCATTATTTTTGCCGCTTTTCTACAGGCATCTAAAGTGGGCGACTATTTTGTTAACTTTGCCTTTGCCGCCGCAGGCCGTGCCCGGGGTGGCCCGGCGAAAGTATCTATCTTCGCGTCAGGTTTGATGGGCATGATCAACGGCACGTCTGCCGGTAACGTGGTATCCACCGGCTCGCTGACAATCCCGCTGATGAAAAAGGTTGGCTATCCTGCGCGCAGTGCCGGGGCCATTGAAGCTGCCGCCTCGACCGGTGGGCAAATCATGCCACCGATTATGGGCGCGGGTGCCTTCATCATGGCGGAAGTAACAGGGATCCCGTATACCGAGATTGCCATTGCCGCCATCATTCCGGCGATTCTTTACTTTGCCTCTATCTACTTCATGGTCGATTTTGAAGCCGCGCGCAAAGGCATGCGTGGTATGCGCGACGACGAGATTCCGCTGTTCTCCAAGTTAGTGAAACAGGTCTACCTGTTCGCCCCCATTATCATCCTGATCGTCGCCCTATTTATGGGTTACTCGGTTATCCGCGCAGGGACACTGGCCACCGCGTCAGCCGCGGTTGTCAGCTGGATTTCGCCGAATAAAATGGGCATTCGCGCCATTTTAAGAGCCCTGCAGCTAGCGGGCACCATGTCGATTCAGATTATCGCAGTATGTGCCTGCGCCGGTTTGATCGTCGGGGTTATTTCGTTGACCGGTGTGGGCGCGCGTTTCTCTTCGCTGCTGTTAGGCTTGGCGGGCGTTAGCCAATTACTCGCTCTCTTCTTTGCCATGTTGATCAGCATCATGCTGGGCATGGGCATGCCGACCACGGCCGCTTACGCCGTTGCCGCCTCGGTCGTAGCACCGGGTTTGATCAACATCGGTATTGAGCCGCTGGTTGCTCACTTCTTCGTGTTCTACTTTGCGGTCGTCTCAGCGATTACGCCGCCCGTTGCCTTGGCATCCTATGCCGCCGCCGGTATTTCTGGCGACAACCCCATGGGCACCTCGGTGGCGTCGTTTAAAATCGGGTTGGCCGCGTTCATTGTGCCGTTCATGTTCTTCTACAGCCCGGCGATGCTGATGGAAGGCTCCGCCATGCAAATACTCCGAGTCGGCGTTACCGCGACGTTAGGCATCGTGTTGCTCTCGGGTATGGTACAAAAGTGGTTCTTCGGCCCGGTGAATACGCTGCAGCGCGTAGTCATGCTGGTCGGTGCGCTGTTTATGATTTACGGCGGCATTTATTCCGATATAGCCGGCCTGGTGATTGGGGCCATCCTGTTTATCATGCAGCGCAGGATGTATGGCAACGGCAAAGCGGCAACCACGTCTAGCTGATGCGTAGCCGTTAACGCTTTTTTTACCTATAACACTGCACAAAGAAACCCCGCGCTCATTCGCTGAGGCGGGGTTTCTTTATGTGTGATGTTATGCCGTGGCGGTGAGCAGAATTAGCCGAGATTATCGACGATTTTAAGTACCGGCGCGGCTTGATTAAGCGTGTAAAAATGTAGCCCCGGTGCGCCGCCTTCCAATAGTCGCTGGCAGAGGCGGCTGACCACTTCAGTACCAAATGCAGCGATGGCGTCGCTATCGTCACCGTAGCTTTCTAGTTGCTTACGGATCCAACGCGGAATTTCCGCTCCGCACGCGTCAGAAAAACGCGCCAGCTTGGTATAGTTGGTGATCGGCATGATACCCGGGATAATGGGCTGCTCAACGCCAAGGGCACGGGCTTTATCGGCAAAATGGAAGTAGGCATCGGCGGTGAAAAAGTACTGCGTAATCGCCATGTTAGCGCCCGCTTTCATTTTTCTCGCAAAGTTTTCCACATCCTTATCGAGATGAGGGGCCTGTGGATGAGATTCTGGATAGGCGGCCACCGCAATCTCGAAGTAATCACCGGTTTCGTCGCGGATAAACTCAACCAATTCATTGGCATAACGCAGCTCACCGATACTCGCCATGCCCGATGGCATATCGCCACGCAGCGCCACCAAGCTATCGATACCCTCGTCACGGTACTGAGCCAGCAGGTCGCGCAGCTGCGCTTTTTCGCTGCCGATGCACGAAAGGTGCGGCGCCGTGGTAATGCCGCTTTTGCCTACTTCGCGCACCACTTCACGCGTACGCGCTTGGGTAGAACCACCGGCGCCGTAGGTCACTGAGAAGAAGCGCGGGTTACGCGCCGCCAGCTGATCCCGCGTGTGCATCAGTTTTTCCCGGCCTGCGTCGGTGTTGGGTGGGAAAAACTCAAAGCTAATGCCGAGGGGATGTTCTTGGCGGCTCATGAAATGTCCTCATGGGTCAGTCGGTTTAAGTACGAGATAACATAATAGCGTTGTATTATCCGCTATTTTGGCCATTTGAAAGCGCGACGGCTAATGAAAGATTCCACGCGTCAACGTTAATTCAGCTCATGATGGGCACCCCTTAGAGAAAACCGCATGAGAAACTGCCAGGAAAAAATCCATGGAGAACCTTGCCGTTAATGCCTTAATGGGGCCACTGTTGATGCTGCTCGGCTTTGTCGGCTTAGGCTGGCTGGCGGCACAAATGCTGCGCGTCGACCCACGCCCCATCGCCACGTTACTGGTCTACTTGATCGCCCCATTAACGTTCTTTCGCGCGTTAATGGACGGTGGCCCCACCCCCGAGCATCTGCTCCTCACGCTGATTCTGTTTACCGTTAGCAGCGTCATTGCCCTTGCCGTTCGTGCGCTCACCCACCGGCATTTTGGTGCGCAGGAAGGCGCGCTGCTGGCCTTTTCCGCGGGCACGGGCAACACCGGCTACTTTGGTTTGCCAGTGGCGATGATCGTCCTGCCGCCCGAAGGCATCACGCTTTATCTGTTCTGTATTTTAGGCATCACGCTGTATGAGTTTACCGTGGGATTTTACGTCAGCGCTCGCGGGCAGTTTTCCATACGCCAGAGTGTGGTGAAGATTGCGCGCCTGCCGCTGGTGTACGCTTTTTTAGCGGCGCTTTTGCTCTCACACCTCAACCTAACGCTGCCCGCCTCGTTAATGACCTCGCTTGAGGTATTTCCCGCCACTTATACGCTGCTCGGCATGATGATCATTGGCATGACGTTAAGTCAGGTGACGCTCGCCGCCTGGGATACCCGCCTGGTGGCGGCCTGCGTGGCGCTACGCTACGGGCTATGGCCGCTGGCCACGCTGGTCATTGTCTTGCTGCTACAGTACACCGTAGCGCTCTCACCGGAACTCGCCATGGCGATTTTGCTACTCGGCGTGGTGCCCATGGCGGCCAACGTCGTCGTGGTGGCCATGGAGCTGGGTATTGCGCCGCAAAAAGGCGCGCTCGCGGTGCTAATGACCACGTTGATGGCGCCCTTCTTGATTCCGTTTTATCTGGGTTTGATGCTGCGCCTCACCGGGCTGGGTTAGTAATTGCGTTAGCTAAAAACCCGCGACTCCCGCCTGCTGAAGCTTAAGCGCCATACGCTGCACCTGCGGGTGGCTGAAAAACGCTAACAGAGCGTCAGCGCGCACCGGCCCAACGCCGGGAAACGCTTGCCACTGTTCACGCTGATAAGCCGAAAGGGTTACCCAATCACCGCTGGCTTGCTCGCTGCCAGGTGTCGCGCCCAACGCATCCAACCAGACGTGAAACGGCTGCCCCCGAGTGGCATGAAAGCGTTCTACCAACTCGGCGGCGGTGGCCTCCCCAATCCCCGGCACACGGGTAAGATCAGCATGACCCAGCGATAACCAGTCAAGCAGCGAGGTAACAGCACCTACATCGAGCAGTGCCCGCCATGTGCCTTCGCCGACCCCATGCATCCCCAATGCTTCACCTAAGTGCGTTAGCCGCGCCAACAGCTGGCTATCACAGCGGTTTTTTTCTGCCTCCAAGAAGAAGCAGCTCAGCAAATGGTAGTCATCTTCGCTTGGTACCGTTAGCGCCATGCGCGCTTGCGCAGGCCACACCACTGTATCCAACTGCGGAATGGTCAGCCCGCCAAGTGTCACCGCCACATGATCGCCGGGACGCACATCGAGCGCTTGCCACTGGGAAAGCGACCCCAGCGAGACGCGGCTAATACGACGTCCTTGCAGCTGTACCGGGTTGAGCCACACCAGCGGCGTCACCCGCCCGGTACGCCCGACGCGAAACTCAATACCGCGCACTTCCGCCAGCGCCTGCTGGGCGGGGTATTTCCAGGCGATGGCCCACTCCGGCGGTGCGCTTGACCAGCGCCGAACACCGGGGCGCTCGCCTTGCTTGAGGACCACGCCATCGGTGGCAAACGGCAGCGGCTCACGAAACCAGCGCTCGCGCCAGAAGGTAGCATCGCGGCGCTCGTCCAGCGCCTGGGTGTAATCGGCGGTATCAAACCCGAGCGCGGTTAATTGTGTTAGCCGCTCGCTCATGCGGGTCGGTCCGTCGGGCCAGCCCCACACAAAAAGCCCAACCCGGGTTAATGTCGTCTCATCGGGTTGACGCTGCGCCATCGCGCCCGCTACTTGGCTGCGCGCGCGGCGATGGGCGTGCTGCGCCTGAATGTGATGTTCCATGCGCCAGTAAATCTCGCCTTGCAACACGGCGGACACCGGTTCAGACAGTACGTTGGGAATAGCGGGGATCTCGCGAGCACGCTCGGTCCAATCTTGGCCTTGCTCGCCATCACCGCGACTTACCGCCGCGATAAGCTCGCCTTCAACGTAGTGCAGCGTAACCGCCACGCCGTCCACTTTAGGTTGAATCCAAAGATCATCGCGACGGCTTGTCCAGCGCTTTACCCCCGCATCATGCCGTTTTTCTAACCCCGTTTGCGCCACGGGGTGATCGCGTACGCCACTGCTTGAGGTCACACGTCGCTCAGGCACATGGGCCGTTGGCGCCCCGGCACAGCGGCGCCACTGCTCTAATCGCGCTACCGCCTGATCGTAAATTTCATCGGCCACCGGCGAGGCGCCGTCTTGATTTCCTTGAGAAGCGTAATAAGCACGATCCCAACGCGCGACTCGTTCGCCAAGCGCTTCAATTTCGGCCTCCAACCGCTCTGCTGGCCACTCAGGGCACTGAGCCGTTTGAATCGACGCCGCCGCCTGAACGGTCAGCACAACCAACAGCATCACGACACACCCAGCGCCCACCACGCACCGCTTTCGCATTACCATCGCCTCTGGAGTATTTTTTTTTCAGCCTAGTCCAGCCGTTCATAGCGGTGAAAACAAAAATGCCCCCGGCGTGAGCCAAAAGGGCATTTTCTGACTTTTCCGCTTTCTCTTACATAGCGTTAAGAAAAAGCTTACAACGCAGCCGCGTCACGTAAGGCTTCCGCTTTGTCGGTCTTCTCCCACGGGAAGGCGGTAAAGGTCTCCACTTGCTCTTCGCCTTTATCGTTGACCCAGCGGTAGCGGTGCTCAAACGGTTCGCGGCCGAAGTGACCGTAGGCCGCCGTGAGCTGATACATCGGGTGCAACAGGTCAAGCATCTTGGTGATGGCGAACGGGCGCAGGTCGAAATGCTCGCGCACCAGTTTGACGATCTGGTCATCGTCGATTTTGCCGGTGCCGAAGGTGTCGATGGACACCGAGGTCGGCTCGGCCACGCCAATGGCGTACGACACTTGAATTTCACACTTGTCGGCAAGCCCGGCGGCGACGATGTTTTTCGCCACGTAGCGGCCGGCATACGCGGCGCTACGGTCCACTTTCGACGGGTCTTTGCCCGAAAACGCCCCGCCGCCGTGGCGCGCCATGCCGCCGTAGGTATCGACGATGATTTTACGCCCAGTCAAACCGCAATCGCCCACCGGGCCGCCGATCACGAACTTACCGGTCGGGTTGATGTGGTACTGCGTTTTCTCGTCTAACCATGCCGCCGGAATCACCTGCTCGATGATTTCATGCTTGACCATCTTGCGCAGTTCTTCCTGATCAATCTCTGGATCGTGCTGGGTGGAAAGCACCACCGCATCCACGCCACAGGGCTGGCCGTTGGCATCGTAGCGGAAGGTCACCTGGCTTTTGGCATCCGGGCGTAACCATGGCAGCAGGCCGTGCTTACGCAACTCCGCCTGACGCTCGACCAAACGGTGCGCGTAGTGGATCGGTGCCGGCATGAATGACTCGGTTTCGTTGGTGGCATAGCCAAACATCAGGCCCTGGTCACCCGCGCCTTGATCTTCTGGCTTGCTGCGATCAACGCCTTGGGCGATATCGACACTCTGCTTGCCAATCAGGTTCACCACGCCACAGGTACCGCCATCGTAGCCCACGTCGGAAGACGTATAACCGATATCGGTGATCACCTCGCGCACCAAGGTTTCGAGATCCACCCAGGCGTTGGTGCTGATTTCACCGGCGATAATGGCAACACCGGTTTTGACCATGGTTTCACAGGCGACGCGGGCCTGTTTATCGCGGGCGATAATGGCATCCAAGACCGCATCAGAAATCTGATCGGCAATTTTATCGGGGTGGCCTTCGGAAACAGACTCGGAGGTAAACAGGGAATATTCGCTCATCGCGCTCTTGACCCTCTGGGTGACGGCTGCGGCATATAGCATCAGCAGGAAATCACGGCAGGAGTGCCCTGCCCACATAAAATAGAGAAGCGGGTTACTCACTTCGGGAGGCAGAGTTTACACGCTGTAGGCAATGCTTCCCAGACTCTATCCCCACAACAGCGCGGGAGAATTTGCCGCCGCTGCCGAAGTCAGCGACAATAGCGCCCTCATTATTTCCGTTTGCAGGCGAGGAGCACCCCCATGCCGTCCCGTTTTGAGCTGGCCAATGCCATTCGCGCCCTTTCCATGGATGCCGTTCAGAAAGCTAAATCTGGCCACCCTGGCGCGCCCATGGGTATGGCGGATATTGCTGAAGTATTATGGAATGACTATCTCAAGCATAATCCCGAAGACCCCAAATGGCCCGACCGTGATCGTTTTGTGCTCTCCAACGGCCATGGCTCCATGCTGCTCTATTCGCTTTTGCACCTAAGCGGCTACGATTTAAGCCTTGAACAGCTGCGCAACTTCCGCCAACTGCACTCGCCCACCGCGGGTCACCCAGAATACGGCTACGCGCCGGGCATTGAGACCACTACTGGCCCGCTGGGTCAGGGCTTAGCGAACGCCGTCGGCATGGCGCTGGCAGAAAAGACACTGGGCGCGCAGTTCAACCGCCCTGGTCACACCGTCGTCGACCATCATACATGGTGTTTTGTGGGTGATGGTTGCCTGATGGAAGGCATTTCCCACGAGGTCGCGTCGTTCGCCGGCACGCAACAGCTGGGCAAACTAATTACGTTTTATGACGATAACGGGATCTCCATCGACGGCGAAGTGGAAGGCTGGTTCACTGATGATACCGCCAAGCGCTTTGAGGCCTACGGCTGGCACGTCGTGCCGAGCGTCGATGGCCACAAGCCCGATGAGATTCAAGCGGCGATTGAACTTGCCAAGCAAAACAGTGACAAGCCCAGCCTGATCATCTGCAAAACTATTATTGGCTTTGGCGCCCCCAATAAGCAGGGCAAAGAGGAGGCGCATGGCGCGCCGCTGGGTGACGACGAAGTCGCCGCCGCACGCAAGCAGCTCGATTGGCCTCACGCAGCGTTTCATATTCCCGAGCCGATTTATTCCGCCTGGGATGCACGCGACGCGGGTAAAAACCGCCAACAAGCCTGGGAAGAACGTTTCAGCCGTTACGCCGAGGCCTTCCCCAGCGAAGCGCGTGAGTTTAAACGCCGTATTAAGGGGCAACTGCCGACAGAACTCTCCAGCGAAGCGCTGGTGCAACAGGCCCAAGAAAAGGGCGAGAATATTGCCTCGCGCAAGGCATCGTTTGCCACACTCAACACACTTGGCCCGCAAATGCCGGAGCTACTCGGCGGTAGCGCCGACCTTGCTCCGTCCAACCTGACTTTTTGGAACGGCGCCAAAGCGATCACGCCAGACGATGCCAGCGGCAACTATTTGCACTATGGCGTGCGCGAATTTGGCATGGGCGCGATCATGAACGGCATCGCGCTGCACGGCGGTTTTGTGCCTTACGGCGCGACCTTCCTGATCTTCATGGAGTACATGCGCAACGCCGTACGGATGGCCGCCCTGATGGGGCAACAGGCAATCTATGTCTTCACCCATGACTCTATCGGCCTCGGCGAAGACGGCCCGACACACCAGCCCATTGAGCAGCTTACCAGCCTGCGTACCACGCCCAATTTGTGTACCTGGCGCCCTTGCGATGCTGCCGAAACAGCGGCCTCCTGGGATGCCGCGCTTAAGCGCCACTCCGGCCCGTCAGCACTGGTGCTTTCACGCCAGAACCTGCCACACCAACCGCGCAGCAAAGCGCAGTTGGCCGATATCCAGCGCGGTGGCTATATTCTTAAAGACTCCTCACTGAAGGACTACGACGGGACACCGGCGCTGATTTTGATCGCCACGGGTTCAGAGGTGGCGCTGGCCATGGACGCTGCCGCCGAACTGGAAAGTGCCGGGCACGCCGTGCGCGTGGTATCCATGCCTTCTACGTACCGTTTCAATGGCCAGGACACCGAGTACCGCGAGCGCGTTTTACCCAGCCACGTCACTAAGCGTATTGCCATCGAAGCGGGCCATGCCGATTACTGGTACAAATACGTGGGCCTTGGCGGCCGCGTGATTGGCATGACCACTTACGGCGAGTCCGCCCCGGCGGGCGATCTGTTCAAGCACTTTGGCTTTACCGTCGATAACGTGGTGAAGCAGGCAACTGAACTGCTCAACCAGCGCTAACACACTCATATAACAGTGATCATGACGGCACTGGGCGGTTTTTTGTGGTTAATCAGCTTCTGGCTTATCGGGGAAGTGGCGGTGTATTTCACCGCCTTACCGATTTCTTCTGGGGTGATCGGGATGCTTTTATTGTGCATCACGCTCGCGCTTCGCGGCGGTGTCCCCGAGAGTCTGGCGGCCGCGGCGCAACCGCTGATTGCCCTGTTGGCGATGCTGATTATGCCCGGCGTTGTGGGCGTTTTCTTCATCGCCGGCGAGCTTGTCGGACAATGGACGGCGATTTTTGTCGGGTTGGTGTTGGGCACGCTGCTTAGCGTTGTAACCACGCTATGGCTGTTGCAGCGGCTCATGCGAGGCCATCATGCTGAGTGAGCCGCTTGTCGATCGGCTAACCGACACCCCGCTATTTGCCGTTGGGCTCACGCTTGCCGCCTACTTGCTGGGTATGGCGCTTTTTCGGCGCTTAAAGCAGCCGCCATGGTTTCCAGCGATACTGATTGCGGCGCTGCTGCTCGCGGGTTTTCTCGCTATCAGCGGCATTCATTACACTGTCTATCAAGACGGCGCCCGTTGGCTTTCCGTGTTACTCGGCCCCGCCACGGTGGCGTTGGGGATGCCGCTTTATCAGCAGCTGCCGCGAATTCGTGAGCTGTGGCGACCGCTGGTCATTTGTTTGCCGATTAGCGCCAGTCTTGCGGCGCTTTATGCCGTGGGCATCGCGAAGCTGATGGGTGCTTCCGATGACGTCATAGCCTCGCTGGCAGCCAAATCGGTCACCGCGCCCATCGCCATTGGCATCACCGAACAGCTCGGCGGTTCGGTCGCGCTTTTAATGGGGGCGCTACTGATTACCGGCGTCGCGGCCATTGCGTTTGTCAGCCTGGTGACACGGGTAATGAAAATTCGTGATGAACGCTTAATCGGTTTTGCACTCGGCCTTAACGGTCATGCCCTTGGCACGGTAAGGGCATTTGAAATCGGCCCCACGGCTGGTGCTTTTGCGTCGCTGGGCATGAGTCTAACCGGCATTTTCACGGCCCTTCTTCTGCCATGGGGATGGCGCTTGCTCGGCGGATAACAGCCTGCGAATTGAGGAGACACATGGGAGAGCCAGTTGCCCCCTACCGCATCGCCATCAACGGTTACGGCCGCATCGGACAGTGCGTGCTGCGCGCGCTGGTGGAGCGCGAGCTGCCTCATCTTCAAGTGGTGGCCATCAACGAGCTTTCTGACCTTGCCACCATCGCGTACCTAACCCGTTTTGACACGACCCACGGGCGCTTTCCCGGCACGGTGGAACACACAGAAGAAAACGGCGCCGATCACCTGATCATCAACGGTCAGCACATTCGTGTGTTGAGCGAACCTGATCCGGCAAAGCTTCCTTGGGGCTCGCTCGACGTGGACCTTGTACTGGAGTGCTCCGGCAGTTTTAAAGATCGCGACACCGCGGAGCAGCATTTAGCGGCTGGCGCCAAACGGCTGCTTTTCTCCCAGCCAGCGGAAAGTGACGTTGACGCCACGATTGTGTGGGGCATCAATCACGGCACATTGAATGCTGGGCAGCGTATTCTTTCGGCCGCGTCCTGCACCACGAATTGCCTTGTGCCGCTACTCACGGTGCTAGACGAAGCGCTCGGAGTGGAACACGGGGTCACCACCACCATTCATTCGGCGATGAATGATCAGCCCGTCATCGATGCGTATCATCAGACCGACCTGCGCTTAACGCGCTCGGCGATGCAGTCGATTGTGCCGGTCGATACCGGGCTTGCTCGCGGCATTGGGCGCTTGATGCCCTCGCTTATCGATCGCGTTGAGTGCCTGCACGTGCGTGTCCCCACGATCAACGTTTCGGCCATGGACATGGCCATTACGGTGCGCCGCGATACCCACGCACAAGAGGTCAACCACCTCTTGCAAACGGCGAGCCAAACACGCTTAAAAGGCGTACTCGGCTACACGGAAGCCCCCATGGCGTCCATCGACTTTAATCATGACCCGCGCTCCGGCATCGTCGATGCCACCCAAACCCGTGTCGCCGGCACGCGGCTCGTCAAGCTGTTTTGCTGGTTCGACAATGAGTGGGGATTTGCCAATCGCATGCTGGATATTAGCCTGCACCTAGCGACGTCCCGCTCTCAGCCCAGCGCGATGCCTTTAACGACCTAATCAACACGCTTTACCGTTATTAATACGAGGACAGTTTCGCATGAACGTGCAAAAAATGACCGACCTGCCACTAAGCGGGCAACGTGTACTGATTCGTGAAGACCTTAACGTACCGGTCAAAAATGGCAGCGTCTCAAGCGACGCCCGGCTGCGTGCGGCGCTACCCACGATTCAAGCCGCCGTTAACGCCGGGGCAAAAGTGTTGCTGATGAGCCACTTAGGCCGCCCCACGGAAGGTGAGCCTGCTGAAGAGTTCTCGCTTGCCCCCGTGGCAACACGTCTTGGCGAGCTTCTAGATCACCCTGTCAAACTGGTAAAAAATTACCTTGACGGCAACCTTACGTTGGCCGACGGCGAGGTTGCCCTGTTAGAAAATGTGCGCTTTAACAACGGCGAGAAAAAAGACGACGAGGCACTTGCCAAACAATACGCTTCGCTATGCGATATTTTCGTCATGGACGCCTTCGGCACCGCTCACCGCGCTCAAGCATCAACTCACGGCGTCGCCCGCTTTGCCCCTAAGGCGTGTGCCGGCCCGCTTCTCGCCAACGAGCTCGAAGCGCTGGAAAAGGCACTGGCCAACCCGGCCCGGCCGATGGCGGCTATCGTTGGTGGCTCCAAAGTATCCACCAAACTCGATGTCCTGAATGCACTTTCTAAAACATGCGATCAGCTTATTGTGGGGGGCGGTATCGCCAACACGTTTATTGCCGCCGCCGGCTATAATGTAGGCAAATCGCTTCACGAGGCTGATTTGATTCCGCAGGCCAAAACGCTGATGGAAACGGTCGATATCCCGCTGCCCACCGATGTGGTGGTGGCCACCGAGTTTTCTGAGTCGGCGAAGGCGACCGTGAAGCCGGTTGATCAAGTCGGCGATGACGAAATGATCCTCGATATTGGCCCCGAGACCGCCGTGCACTTAGCCAGCCTGCTGAGAGAAGCGGGCACTATTTTATGGAACGGCCCAGTGGGCGTGTTCGAGATCGATCAGTTCGGCAAGGGCACCGAAGTGATCTCGAAGGCTATCGCCGAGAGCCCGGCCTTTTCCATCGCGGGCGGTGGCGATACGCTAGCCGCTATTGATAAATACGACATTGCCGAGCGCGTTTCGTATATTTCCACCGGTGGCGGCGCATTTTTAGAGTACGTTGAGGGTAAAAAATTACCAGCCGTTGCCGCGCTTGAGGCCGCTGCCCAACACGGTTAATACGTCATCATTTGCGCTTTTACACATTCAACAAACCACTATATTCACAGACAACTTAAGTAAGGTGACCCTATGGCTTTAATCAGCATGCGCCAAATGCTGGATCACGCCGCCGAGTACGGCTACGGCATTCCGGCATTTAACGTCAATAACCTTGAGCAGATGCGCGCGATCATGGAAGCCGCCGATAAGACCGATTCGCCGGTCATCATTCAGGCCTCCGCCGGGGCGCGTAAATACGCCGGGGCGCCGTTTCTGCGCCACTTGATTCTGGCAGCGGTTGAGGAGTTCCCGCATATCCCGGTCGCCATGCACCAAGACCACGGCACAAGTCCCGCGGTATGCCAACGCTCAATTCAACTGGGTTTCTCCTCGGTAATGATGGACGGTTCGCTCGGCGAAGACGGCAAGACGCCGATGGATTACGCCTACAATGTCGACGTCACGCGCCGTACCGTGGAAATGGCCCACGCCTGTGGCGTCTCTGTCGAAGGTGAACTGGGTTGCTTGGGTAGCTTGGAAACCGGCATGGCCGGCGAAGAAGACGGCATCGGCGCGGAAGGCAAGCTCGACATGGAGCAGCTTTTAACCGACCCGGAAGAAGCCGCTGAATTCGTCAAAGCCACCCACGTGGACGCACTCGCCATTGCCATTGGCACCAGTCACGGCGCTTACAAATTCACGCGTCCGCCCACCGGCGACACCCTTTCCATCCAGCGCATTAAAGAGATTCACGCGCGCATCCCTGATACGCACCTAGTGATGCACGGCTCCTCCTCGGTGCCGCAGGAGTGGCTTGAGGTGATCAATCGCCACGGTGGCGAGATCCCCGAAACCTACGGTGTGCCGGTAGAAGAGATCGTCGAAGGCATCAAGCACGGGGTGCGCAAGGTCAATATTGATACCGATCTGCGTCTCGCTTCCACCGGCGCGGTACGCCGTTTTCTCGCCGAGAATCCGGCCGAGTTTGACCCGCGCAAATTCCTCAAGGAAACCGTCTCGGCCATGCGCGATCTGTGTATCGCACGTTACGAAGCCTTTGGCTCAGCCGGCAATGCTGCAAAAATTAAACCGGTTAATCTTGAAGAGATGTCCAAGCGCTATGAAAACGGCGAGCTCGATCCTAAGGTGAAGTAACCATCTACATGATGACGTGAAAAGGCAGCCATATTGAGCTGCCTTTTTACCCAGAGTTAACGCAAGCGAGAAAAGAGATAGAACACTGTTCGTTAACGTCGTAATATGATGACTCTTTACCAGCATTTCTCTTTTGTGTCCGATAGGCACGCCTAGGGCGTTGCAAGGATTGACGATGTTTTTGCCTCTTCTGCTGTTTGATTGCGATGGTACGTTAGTGGATAGCGAGCCACTGCTGGCAGAAGAAATGGCCGTTGGCCTTAATGCCGTCGGCTTACCCTTCGCCGCTTCTGATTACATGGGCGAGTTCCGGGGCGCTCGTTTTCGCCGAATCGTGGCGGAGTTGCAAAAACGTCATGGCGACGTGACCGCTGACCAGCTCGATATTATGGAAAGCGCCATGCGTGCAAACCTTGCCGAGCGCTTGACGAGTGAGCTGACGACGATACCCGGAGTTCGGGAAGCACTCACTCAACTCTCCGCCTATCCAAGCGCCGTTGTCTCTAATGGCCCAGAGAACAAAATTCGTGCTGCCCTTCACACGACAAGACTCAGTGAGTATTTTGGCGAGCGGCTGTTCAGCGGTTATACCGCTAACTGCTGGAAACCAGAACCGTGTTTGCACCTGCATGCCGCAAGCATTATGGGGTTTAACGCTTACGATTGCATCGCAATCGATGATGCCCTGGTGGGCGTTCAAGCTGCGCTCGAAGCTGGTATGACTGTTATTCATTTAAACCGCTTCTCCGACGTTGAAAGAACACCGGAAGGGGCCATCATGATCAGCAGCATGCTTCAATTGCCCGCCGTAGTTGAACGACTGACACGGAAAAAATGGAACACAAACCTTGCGTCTTCGGCCACCAAAGGCGTATCCATCAAAGGAGCGTAATCATGCCTTCCATGCGCGACCAACTCGGTGGGCTGGTCTACTCGACAGACCAAGGCGACACATGCCCGACATGCCGTGAACCCCTGGCAGAGTGCCATTGCGAGGCGTTAGCCGAACAAGAGCGAATCGCCGCACTGGATGGCATCGTGCGCATTCGCCGTGAAACGAGTGGGCGCAAAGGCAAGGGCGTAACAACCTTAACGGGCATTCCCCTGCCTGAGAACGAACTCACCCCCTTAGCTAAGCGGTTAAAAAAGCGTTGTGGTACCGGTGGTTCCGTTAAAAATGGCGTAATCGAAATTCAAGGCGATCAGCGTGAGACGCTGAAACAAGCGTTAACGGAGCTAGGTTACACGGTCAAATTGGCTGGCGGTTAGAGCATTTCCCCTTTAACCTCAGCATGACACTAGCCGCAACCCACAAGGCAATGGCATGGTTTGGTTGGAATACCTATTACCCCTTATTTTTCTTTTCCCCATGGCGGCCATGGGGGGCATCGTGTTGGCGCTTCGTAGCCTTCACGACGGTCGCATTCATTCGCCTTTCGATGCACACCTTTTATTTGCTCCCGGCCAAGCGTTGCGCAATCGACTCGACAAAGCCTTTTCCAGCCTTTTTTTAAACGGCACGTTAGGGCCTCTCATCAGCTTAGCTCCGCTGGTTTATGGCATGGGACGCATGCTGTTTGTAGAGCGTCAAGACTGGATCGAGTGGGCGCTTTATGGCTTGCTAAGCTCACTATTAGTGCTGCTATTTTCGCTGCTTCTGATTCGTGACTATCAGCGCATTCGGCGATTAAAACTGGGGTTAGCATGTGACCTTGCCGTTGGGCAGGAGCTTGAGCGCCTTATCCGCCCCGATACCCATCCTTACTACGTTTTTCACGATGTGCCCACCGATAGCTTTACCATCGATCATGTGGTCGTTACGCCTCACGGCGTATTTGTGGTGGAAACAAGAGCGCGCACCCGAGCCATTGGCTCCGATGGGCATGAATTAAATCAAGTATTTGTTGAACGTGAGCGGTTACGCTTTCCTCACTGGCAAGAACGCCGCCCTCTTTACAAAACACGTCAGGCAGAACAATGGCTAAGTCAGTGGCTAGAAAAAGGCTGTGGTGTGCGGGTGCCGGTTCGCGGTGTGTTAGTGTTACCCGGTTGGGAAATCGATACGCGTGACGCGGCCAGCGATGTGCTCGTTGTCAGTGGCGAGACATTGTCACGCCAACTCGCCGAACTGAAACCCGGCGAGTTAAGCGATGCCATTCACGACAAGGTTATTTATCTTCTGCTAGAGCAGGCACGCTTGATGGAACTTAAGCATTTACGCCAACCCTCTGTATAACCTCATGGCTTTAATCGCCTTTCAGTTTGCCACCCATCTCTTGAGCTAAATCTACCGCATAATGATCTGTCATGCCGCCGATAAAATCGAGCATACGCCGGTAGCTATCGTACAACGGCCACTCCCGCTGCGGCCGGTTTTCACCTATCAGAGCTAAAACACGCTGATGTTTAAACGATGGCTGCCCTGTTTGATGGAGCTCGTGTGCGGCACCAATAAAGGCCTCAAGGAGAATCCCTAATGTGGTGTAGGCGCCAATTTCAAGTTTAGCCTTGCGCTCATTTTGAAAAATTCGCTCACGGGCAAGCTGTTTCGCTGCCTGCACACCCCAGCCTAAATCGGGATGACAAAGCTCCAACAAATCAGCGTCCAAACGCCCATTTAGCAGCGCTTGCTCGTGCTGCACAAAAACCGCACCGACTTCGTTCACCGCGCGCTCCATGGCGGCTCCTCGCAACAGCGCGATACAGCGGCGCTGAGAAACTCCACGCGCAAGCATTTGCGCATACTCCGCCGGCACCTCGCCTGCGATATGTTGAAGAATATCCGCCACCTCTTCATAGCGCAGAATCCCCATTTCCAGACCGTCTTCTAAATCCAGCAAGGCATAACAGATATCGTCCGCTGCTTCGACCAGCCATGCAAGGGGATGACGACACCAGCGGTCTTCTCCTTGCGGCAACAATCCTAGTGCATTCGCGACATCGCGCAATAAGGGCAACTCGGATTGATAAGCACCAAACTTTCCCTCTTGGCTACGATGCGTTACCGCCCAAGGGTACTTTAATAGCGTTCCGAGTGTTGCCGTGGTAAGGCGCATTCCACCCTGAAATTGGTTGTATTCAATTTGCGTAATCACGCGAAAGCCTTGCGCATTGCCTTCATAGGTCAGTAAGTCATTGCGCTCAGCTTGCGAGAGCCCATCAAGCCAGCCGCTCACTTGCGCCCGTTGGAACCAGTCGCGGATCGCGTACTCCCCGGCATGCCCAAACGGAGGGTTGCCAATATCATGACCAAGGCATGCCGTTTGAACAATCACCCCCAGATCTGCCGGTGAAATCCATGAGGGCAAGCGCTCTTGCAACAGTTCGCCAACAATCATGCCCAACGAACGCCCGACACATCCCACTTCGAGTGAATGCGTTAAGCGAGTATGAATGTGGTCATTCTCTGTTAGTGGATGCACCTGCGTTTTCCGCCCTAAACGACGAAACGAGCCAGAAAAGACAATACGGTCATGGTCTTTATGGAAAGGGCTACGGCCTATTTCACGCGTATTGTCTAAATGACTGTCTGAGCGTTTATCGTGAAGGCGCTGTGGTGAAAGCAGTTGCTCCCAGTGCATTCGGGTCATGTCACTCCTCCTTGGACGAGGCATTCTGACATAAAAAAATCCCCCCGGGCGTGTGCCCGGGGGGATTTTTCAGATAAGTGCCTGACGATGACCTACTCTCGCATGGGGAGGCCCCACACTACC